>NZ_JAMYOE010000043.1:0-40513 GCF_040319695.1 Mesorhizobium sp. M0898
CAGCGCAAGATCGTTCATGGTGGGTGTGGTCTCCGGGAAATGGTTCGGATCGGCTTAAGCAACCAAATCCTACGTCATTTCAACGATCAGATCCCGAGCAGCCAGCCAGTATTCGACCGTCGCTGGCGCCTCGGCCCACTGAGGCCTTGTGCTTCCTCCAGCGAGTCAAGCCGATCACCATGCGTGTCGCCAGTTCTGGTGCTCACCCACGTGCCATTTGCGATCTTGTGTCGGTGAGAGCACCGCAAGCACCTCCCCTGCTAGAGGGCAAGGCGGCTTGCGTCGCCCGTGTTGTTACTATTCTTCGCTGTGGTCGGAGTTTTTTCCTTGGCTTCGGAATCGGGACATTCGGCTTTGCAAAAAAATAGGCCATCGTGGTCGATCGTCACGCCCCCGAGTTCGGCGGCACGATGGGACGACAACGGCAGCGCAAGCTCCATTTGCGCGAGGGGCTCGTCCCTTCAAATACTTGATGCATTTGCGCTTTGCGTACCTCCGTGCATGTTGCTCGATGCAGGCGGAGACCTCTGTCTAAACGATCGCGCATCGATGCAACGCCCACGCGTAGATCGCCATCATCGCGGCGATCGCTTTGCCGCGATCGCCGCAGCCGTTTTCGAGCACGACAATCATGCCGGCGCTGTCGGCAGCGATGCGCATGCAAAAATTCACAGATGCATTCTGGCCAAATGCTAGCTGCCCAGCAAATGTCCGGCATTTCGCAAGGCCCCTAGGAAGAGACTGGCATGGCCGTTGGCATCGATCTTGGCCTGCATCGACAGGGGCATGCTGTGCCAGTTCTCCAAGGGCGCAATGAAATGTGAGAACGTACCGTTGACGATGCAATGGTGGGTAACAAGGCCCTGTCTGTCCAACGCCAGCACGCCGATCTGGTCGCCCTGATATCGGATGGCTGCGACCCGCTGGACCCCCGCATCACCGTCGACCCGCACGTCGAAAAGCAGGATGCCGCGGCTCCTGGTGGCTACCTCGGCGGCCTTTTCAGCGAAGCTTAAGGAGAGCGAGCGGACGCTTTCGACCGCCAGCTGTAAAACCATCAAATCCAGTTCATCCACTGCCATAAGGTACCTGCGCGCAACACATGGGTGATAGCAATCGACCACACCGCTTGTTCACAGATGTCGGCTCACGACCGATCATTCAGGTTGTTGCCGGACGTCCATTGACCGAGGGAGTGCTCCGGTTCGAACCGATCCTGAAGCGGAATGCGCTGGATCTACGGAACCCGAGGAGCAGGCCAGCCAAAGTTGCCGCGACAATTGATGTCGTGATCATTCCAGACATCTGCATCGGCGTCGCTGAACATCCCACTGGTAAGTCCGTTCTCTTGCGGCAAGCCCATCCTCGGGCCGTCTTGTACCTGAAACCCTCGCGGTGGCGTCCCTCGAAGCTCGGGACCGCCGGGCGCTTGATCGTCGAGAACTTTGTTTACGAAGGTCCGGACCTCCTGCAGAGCATATTCCGGTGCGCTCGCCTTTGAGCATTCCGCTGAAGCGTGACGTTTCGCTAGTCCGTGTTCCTTGCAGGCTCACCGCGAGGGCGCCTTGCACACAGCGGCACGTCAGCGCATGAAACTCGTCCCCCGTTCACTTCACAAAATGGATTTCCTGAAGTACTGGGAGCGCAGAGAAATCTCCGGTCGCAGCCTACCCGGTTAAAACAAGGACCCAACAATGAAGACTCTCGTCGTCTGCTCCGGCGGATTGGACTCCGTTACCCTTGCTCACAAGGTGGCAGCGGAGCACGAACTCGCCGGCCTCCTATCTTTCGATTACGGCCAACGGCATAGGAAGGAATTGGGCTTCGCCGCCCTTTGCGCGGAGCGACTGACCGTCCCGCACCGCATCGTCGACATCCACGAAATCGGCGGCGGCCTTTTCGGCTCCGCGCTGACCGATAATGTGGACGTGCCCGACGGGCACTACGCCGAAGACACGATGAAGGTCACGGTGGTGCCGAACCGGAACGCCATCATGTTGGCCATTGCCTTCGGCTTCGCCGCAGCGCACGACGCTGACGCGGTGGCGACGGCCGTGCATGGTGGGGATCATTTCATTTATCCCGACTGCCGTCCGGCCTTCATCGACGCTTTCCAGATGATGCAGGACCAAGCGCTCGACGGCTACGCGAAGATTCGCATTTATGCACCCTATGTGAATCTCACGAAGGCGGACATTGTTAGGAATGGAGCAGCATACGGCACGCCATTTGCGCAGACCTGGTCCTGCTACAAGGGCGCCGAGCGTCACTGCGGGAGGTGCGGGACCTGTGTCGAGCGGCGCGAGGCGTTTCATCTCTCTGGGCAGCCGGACCCCACCGACTACGAGGACTCCGACTTCTGGCTCGATGCGCTGCGAAGGAGGACCGCGTAATGTTCCGCATCACCAAGGAATTCCACTTCTCAGCCTCGCATCAGCTCACCTCGTTGCCACCCGATCACCAATGCGCGCGCCTGCACGGGCATAACTACATCGTTGAAGTGGAGCTTTCAGCGAATGGACTGAACGAGAACGGCTTCGTGCGCGACTATCACGATTTGACGCCATTCAAACGCTACATCGACGAGAGCTTCGACCATCGACATCTCAACGACGTGCTGGGACATGAGCAAGTCACGGCGGAATATCTGGCCAGACATTTTTATGAATGGTGCAAGGCACGCCTGCGCGAAACCTCGGCCGTGCGTGTGAGCGAAACGCCGAAAACCTGGGCGGAATACCGGCCATGACCGATACGCATCCCGCAATCCGCGTGAGTGAGATTTTCGGGCCGACGATCCAGGGCGAGGGCGTGCTCATCGGTTTGCCGACGGTCTTCGTCAGAACCGGCGGGTGTGACTATCGCTGTTCCTGGTGCGACAGCCTGCATGCGGTGGACAATCAATTCCGCCATGAATGGGAGATGATGTCCATTGGCGCGGTGTGGCAAAACGTGCTTGCGCTTTCCGGTGGCCGCCCGCTGATGGTATCGCTGTCAGGCGGCAATCCGGCCATCCAGCCGCTCGGCGCGCTCATCGAGCGAGGCCATGGTGAAGGTTACCGTTTTGCGCTGGAAACCCAAGGTTCGGTGGCCAGGGACTGGTTTGCCGACCTTGACGTGCTAGTCCTCAGCCCAAAGCCGCCGTCAAGCCAAATGACGACCGATTGGGCCGCTTTCGAGGCGTGCCTCCAGGCGGCACAAGGCAGGCCGCAAGTCGTGCTCAAGCTCATTGTTTTCGACGAAAGTGACTACGCCTACGCGAAAGACGCCGCTGCGAGATTTCCGCGGCTTCCGATCTATCTGCAACCCGGCAATCACACGCCGCCACGCCCCGCAAATGAAGACGCGCCTGTCGACCTTGACGGAATATTGAAGCGCATGGAGTGGCTGGTTGATAGCGTGACCCGCGACAGGTGGTTCGAAGCCCGTGTGCTGCCGCAGCTGCACGTTATGCTCTGGGGTAACAAGAGAGCCGTCTAGCCTGGGCCCGCTTTTCACTGAAACTGCGCCGGCGGATATTCGGGTGGACGGGTTGTCCCACGCTTGACGGCGCTGCCGGGGTGCTTGCGGACTTTCTGCCACCGGCACCAAGAGCGTGGCCAGCCGCTTACGATTAGGATTGTTGCCGAGGCTCGGTTTCGACGGGCGTCGGCCTGGCGGGAACCAATCAAAGGTTAGCGCGAGCCACGGATGGAATAGTATGGTGTTGCGATCCGGCGGCGCCTGCTGCAGCTGGCACGGTCCTTGCGGATTCTCGTTGCAAGGCCGAAGGGAGCTGTCGGCCGACAACCATGATCTGGCCAGGACGATTGTCGACTGCTTCCGATACAGAAAAGAGGCCGGACTCGACGTGGCGCTTCAGGGACTGCGAAATGGAATACGGCGCCGGAAGGCACGACCGGACGATATCGTCGCTATGCCAAGACGCGTCTGGTCCGCTCCGAATCCTGTCTTGACACGACGGTCGCCGGTCAACAGTGAAAAACGTAGCGCAATCGGTTCACGATCGACTGAGAACCATGACCGTTCCTCTGCGGTGCTCAGACTGCCGCTGAGTGCCTGGCCGTTCCAATTTCGAAATATTTGTCGAACTTTGCCGCGATGCTCCTGACAAAGGGCCGGCTTTCCGCAGGCACGACGAAGCGGTCACCATCAAGTTCAAGCAACCGCGCAGGATCTTGGAGGGCCGTGGAACTCGCCTTGAGGAGAAGTCTTTGGCCGGCTTCGCCAAAGCGCTCCACCAGCTCAATCGCCGAGAAGGCGAAGTCACACATCAATCGCTCGATGATCCAGCCGCGAGCGCGGTCGTCTTCGGAAAGCGCAATGCCGCGGACCGCAGCCAGCCCGCCGTCTTCGACCATGCGCCCATACTCGGCGGTCGAAGGCATGTTCTGTGCATAGCCCTGGCGAAACTGGCTGATGGACGATGGGCCGAGGCCGATCAAGGTCTCGTAGCGGTCCTCGGTGTAGCCTTGGAAGTTCCGGTGCAGTGTTCCGGCGCGGGCGGCAAGCGCGAGGGCATCGCCCGGCTTGGCGAAATGGTCGAGCCCGATTGCTTCGTATCCCTGGTCCATGATCGCCCGCGCCGCCAGTTGCGATTGGGCAAACCGCTCCGCCGGACCCGGCAGCCATGCCTCGTCGATCATCGTCTGATGTTTCTTGAACCACGGCACATGGGCGTAGCCAAAAAGCGCGATCCGATCCGGTTCCAGGGTCAGTGCCTGTGCAACCGTGGAGGCGACGCTCTCCCTGGTCTGATGCGGCAGGCCGTAGAGCAGATCGAGATTGACGGATTCGACGCCGCGCGAACGAACGCCATCAACAACCGTCTTGGTCTGCAGAAAGCTCTGCTCGCGGTTGATCGCTTTCTGCACCTTCGGGTCGAAATCCTGGACGCCGAGGCTCGCCCTTGTCATGCCGATTTCGGCAAGTGCATCGAGGCGGGCATCGTCCATATCGTTGGGTTCGATCTCAACGCTGATCTTTGCACCGGGGAGAAAGGTGAAGCTGTTGCGCAGGACGGTTCCCAGCGCCACCAGATCCTCCGGTTTGAGCATCGTTGGCGAACCGCCGCCGAAATGGACGGCACGCACGCGGCCCTTGCCTGCGACAAGACTGGAGACGGTTGCGATCTCGGCATGCAGTGAGCGCAGATATGTGGTCACTGGTTCGTAGTGGCGTGTCTGCTTGGTGTGGCAAGCGCAGAACCAGCAAAGCTTGTCGCAATACGGGATGTGCAGATAGAGCGAGATCTCATCGCCATCGTTGAGCGCCTGCAGCCAGCCACGACAAATTGCAGCATCAATGCCTGTATGAAAATGCGGCGCTGTCGGATAACTGGTATAGCGCGGGACGTTCTCGCCAAGTCTGGCAGCTAGCTCCAGTCGCATGTCGTGGTCCACCGTGTTTGCGTCGCCGGAACTGTGGATGCTTGGATGAGCCTAAGCCCTGATTTCGATCAACGTTCAGCACGGACAAACTGCCGCAAGGATTTTTCTACCGTCGATTGCTATCCTGCCCGCACTGGACCGGTAGAGCGATCGAATGACATTACGGCAGGACATTCACAGTTCCGGCATTCCCGTTCTTTGCCTGTCTTGCGAGGCACGGCACCGCGGTGTCTGTGGTGCGCTCGAACCAGACCATTTGGCTCAGCTCGCCAAGACGTCGTCGCGGCACAATATCGAGCCGGGGGTCGAACTGATCGGCGACGCCGAGGCGGTCGACTGTTATTCAAACGTGCTTTCAGGCGTGGTGAAGCTCACGAAGAGCCTTTCGGACGGCCGCCAGCAGATCGTCGGTCTCCAGTTCGCGCCGGATTTTCTGGGACGGCCCTTCAAGATGAAAAGCGCGATCAATGCGGAAGCGGCAACAGCTGTCTCGCTATGCTCGTTTCCGAGAGCGGCCATCGAACGGATGATGAAGGAATCACCGGAATTTGTGCATCGCCTGCTCAAGCAGGCGCTGAACGAACTCGACGAGGCACGCGAATGGATGGTGACTCTGGGGCGCAAGACCGCACCGGAGAAGGTGGCGAGCTTTCTCCTCATGATCGCCCGGAACATCGGTTCCAGTGTTGACCCGGCGGCTAGGTCGGCGTGCTTCGAGCTGCCGATGACGCGTGCCGACATCTCTGATTTCCTTGGAATTACAAACGAGACCGTGAGCCGTCAGCTGACCAGCCTGAGAATGGACGGCGTGATTCGGATCGAGAACAACCGCCGTGTCACCGTGGACAGCATGAGCCGGCTGGAACGGCGCTGCGGCGGCCGAGGCGCAACCGCCCTTTGAATGACACCGAAGCTGCATGGCCTACGTCACTTACTTCATTCGGGGCAGGGCATGCTCGCGTTGGGCTTAGAAGAAGTCGCATAGCGATAGCCCGCTCTCCATCCGATCGGATGAGCCAGGTGCGTTTCGGCCAACTCGTCGGCGAAGCATCCATCCTCGAGGTGCTCGACGTGCAACCGGCTGTTCCAGGCAGGATCGCACTCGGCCGAAGTCAATACGCCTCATACGCAGGGGAAAATCGCCGTTCCCCCGAATCATGAATGTCACGAAGGCAGCGCAACGCTGGCGCTGGCTGTCCCAAGGCATTGAACGATGGACGTTCGGCAAGGCATCGGCCTACTTTCCAGCGTCACAGAAGGCGCGCTTCCCACACGCCCGCGATCGCCTCCATACCCGGCCAGACCGGGGACGCCGGGCCTGTCCATAAGCGTGGCGGCCGGTGCTGCGCTTCCACATTCGATCGCCACAGTCTGATCGCACCGAACTCGATGCTGCTCGAAGCAAAATCGTGCGGCTCTGACATGGATCAGGGCGAGCAGGCCACGGCTGCGCAATAAGGCACTGCGGTTTGGCGCCCGCCGGAATCGGAAATCGGGGCTTGCGATGAAATTCGGCACAGAGATCGTCCTTCTAAGCCTGTTTGCGTTTGCGGCCCTGGTGGCTGCCGGCTTCGGCGTAGATGAACCTTTTCGGCGGCATATGTGGGTTTTGTTCTTCGCCGTGGCTGGCTTCACTGCGATTCTGTTGCGCAACACGGAGTTCAAGCCGGCAGTTCCGATCGACCCCGCCGCTTACATGGATGGGCCGATCCGCTACGGTGCCATCGCCACCGTATTCTGGGGCGTCGTCGGCATGCTGGTCGGCGTGGTCATCGCCCTGCAGCTCGCCTACCCGGATCTCAACATCCAGCCCTGGTTCAATTTCGGCCGACTGCGGCCGCTGCACACATCCGGTGTTGTGTTCGCTTTCGGCGGCAACGCGCTAATTTGCACGTCTCTCTATGTGGTGCAGCGCACGTGCCGCGCGCGTCTGTTCGGCGGCGATCTCGCCTGGTTCGTGTTCTGGGGCTATCAGCTGTTCATCGTCATGGCGGCAACCGGCTACCTGCTCGGTATCACCGAGAGCCGCGAATACGCCGAGCCCGAATGGTATGTGGACCTGTGGCTGACCATTGTATGGGTCGCCTACCTCGCCCTGTTCCTCGGCACGATCCTGAAGCGCAGGGAACCGCACATCTACGTCGCCAACTGGTTCTATCTGTCCTTCATCGTGACGATCGCGATGTTGCATGTGATCAATAACCTATCGATGCCCGTGTCGTTCGTGGGTTCAAAGAGCTATTCAGCGTTTTCCGGTGTCCAGGATGCCTTGACGCAGTGGTGGTACGGCCACAACGCCGTCGGCTTCTTCCTCACCGCTGGCTTCCTCGGCATGATGTATTATTTCGTGCCCAAGCAGGCCAACCGACCGGTCTATTCATACCGGCTGTCGATCGTCCACTTCTGGGCTTTGATCTTTCTCTACATCTGGGCCGGTCCGCACCACCTCCACTACACCGCCCTGCCGGACTGGGCCCAGACGCTCGGCATGGTGTTCTCGATCATGCTCTGGATGCCCTCGTGGGGCGGCATGATAAACGGCCTGATGACGCTCTCGGGCGCCTGGGACAAGCTGCGCACCGACCCGATCATCCGTATGATGGTGATGGCCATCGCCTTCTACGGAATGTCGACCTTCGAAGGCCCGATGATGTCAATCAAGGCCGTCAACTCGCTCTCGCACTACACCGACTGGACCATCGGTCACGTCCATTCGGGCGCGCTCGGATGGGTTGGCATGATCTCGTTCGGCGCGATCTATTTCATGGTCCCGAAGTTATGGAACCGCGACCGGCTTTATTCGCTGCGGCTCGTCAACTGGCACTTCTGGCTGGCGACGCTTGGGATCGTCGTTTACGCCGCGGTGATGTGGGTGTCCGGCATCATGCAGGGCCTGATGTGGCGCGAATACAACGAGCAGGGCTTCCTGGTCTACTCCTTCGCCGAAACCGTCGCCGCCATGCATCCCTACTACATCATGCGTGCCATCGGCGGCGCGATGTATCTGTCGGGCGCCCTCATCATGGCCTGGAACATCGCCATGACCATCCTCGGCTACCAGCGCGAGGAGGATCCGATGCCGCGCTCCATCCCCGCCCTCCAGCCTGTGCGATCAGGAGCCAGAAAATGGGCCTGATGGACAGACACGCGGTCATCGAGAAGAACGCCACACTTCTTCTCCTCGGGTCCCTGCTGGTCGTAACCATCGGCGGTATCGTCGAGATCGCGCCGCTCTTCTATCTCGACAACACCATCGAGAAGGTCGAAGGCATGCGGCCCTATTCGCCGCTCGAGCTCGCCGGGCGCAACATCTATGTGCGTGAGGGCTGTTACCTCTGCCACAGCCAGATGATAAGGCCGTTCCGCGACGAGGTCGAGCGCTACGGCCACTATAGCCTGGCGGCCGAGTCGATGTACGACCACCCGTTCCAGTGGGGCTCGAAGCGCACCGGGCCGGATCTCGCCCGGGTCGGCGACCGCTACTCGAACGGATGGCACGTCCAGCATCTCACCGAGCCGCGTTCGGTGGTGCCGGAATCGATCATGCCGAGCTACGCGTTCCTGAAGGACATGCCAATCGAGGTGAAGGATTTCTCGACGCATCTGATCGCCAACAGCCGTGTCGGTGTGCCCTATTCAGACGACATGATCGCTCATGCCAATGCCGATCTCATGGCGCAGGCCGATGCGAATGCCGATACATCGGGCCTGGAGAGACGCTATCCGAAGGCCAAGCTTGGGGACTTCGACGGCGATCCGCAGCAGGTCACCGAAATGGATGCGCTGGTCGCCTATCTCCAGATGCTCGGCACGCTGGTCGATTTCAGGACCTATGACGAAGCCGCCGGTTACCGCTGAGGAGAATGGCGATGACCTACAATTTCATGCGGGAGTTTGCCGATAGCTGGGGCCTGCTTGCCATGGCACTTTTCTTCCTCGGATGCGTTGCCTTTGCATTTCGTCCCGGCAGCCGCAGGCAAGCCGAGAGAGCCGCTCACATTCCTCTCAAGGACGACTGATCATGGGCAGCGAGCATATCGACGAGGTTTCGGGCATCTCGACGACCGGCCATGAGTGGGACGGGATCAAGGAACTCAACAACCCGCTTCCGCGCTGGTGGGTCATAACCTTCTACATCACCATTGCCTGGGCGATCGGCTACACCGTCGTCTATCCGGCATGGCCGATGCTGACTTCCGCGACCAGGGGTGTGCTGGGGTATTCGAGCCGCAGAGACGTCAAGAATGAACTGGCGGCGGCCGAAGTGGCCAAGGGTAAATTTGTCGCTGCCATTCAGGCGAAGACCGTCTCCGAGATTACAGCCGACAATACGCTACGCGAATTCGCCATCGCCGCAGGTGGCGCCGCGTTCAAGGTCAATTGCGTGCAGTGCCATGGCTCGGGCGCTCAAGGGTCCAAGGGTTTTCCCAACCTAAACGACGACGATTGGCTGTGGGGTGGCAACGCCGAACAGATCCAGCAGACGATTGCGCACGGCATCCGCTTCGCATCAGACCCGGATACGCGCCTGTCCGAAATGCCTGCTTTTGGCGACATCATCACGACGGATCAGATCAAGCAGGTCGGCGCCTATGTCGCAAGCCTCTCCGATCCTGTTCAGGACACAAGCCTGATCGAACTCGGCGCCAATGTTTTCGCCGAGAATTGTGCGGCCTGTCATGGTGAGAATGCAAAGGGCAACAGGGAGCTCGGCGCACCCGACCTGACCGACGCGATCTGGCTTTACGGGTCTGGCGAAACAGCCATCGCCGCGCAGGTCCGCGCCCCGAGGCATGGCGTCATGCCGGCCTGGATCGGGCGTCTCGGCGAGATCAAGGTCAAGGAACTCGCGGTCTATGTCCATTCGCTTGGCGGCGGAGAATAGGAACGCAAGCCTATTCTCGTCCTCCCCCCAACCGCCAAGCGACGAGGCCCGGCGCGAGCCGGGCCTCGGCATCATCCAGAAACCGATGGGTCGGGCTTCCGGCGAAATCGTCGCTGGTGACTGGAGCTTCTCGTGCTCGATAACACGCAAATAGAACGGCTCGAAGCCGATGCAGTCAACTCCGCCAAGACCCGTCAGCCGCTCTATGCCGGACGCAAGAAGATCTTCCCGAACCGGGCTTCTGGCAGTTTCCGCCGCTTCAAGTGGTCGGTGATGGCAATCACGCTGGGGATCTACTACCTGACCCCCTGGCTGCGGTGGGATCGCGGGCCATTTGCCCCTGACCAGGCGGTGCTGGTCGATCTTGCCAACCGCCGCTTCTACTTCTTCTTCATCGAGATATGGCCGCAGGAATTCTACTACGTCGCCGGCCTGCTGGTCATGGCCGGTGTCGGCCTTTTCCTGATCACATCCACCGTCGGCCGGGCCTGGTGCGGCTATACGTGCCCGCAGACCGTGTGGGTCGATCTGTTTCTGGTCGTCGAGCGAGCCATCGAGGGCGACCGCAACGCGCGCATCAAGCTCGATGCCGGTCCCTGGACTGCGCGCAAACTCGTGCTGCGAACATCGAAACACGCCATTTGGCTGGTCATAGGGGTGCTGACCGGCGGCGCCTGGATTTTCTATTTCGCCGATGCGCCGATGCTGCTTGGGGAACTCTTCACCGGCACCGCCGCCCCCGTCGCCTACATCACCGTCGCCGTGCTGACGGCGACGACCTATACGTTCGGCGGGCTGATGCGCGAGCAGGTCTGCACCTACATGTGCCCATGGCCGCGCATCCAGGCGGCCATGCTCGACGAGAATTCCCTCACCGTCACCTATAATGACTGGCGCGGCGAACCGCGCTCGCGTCACGCCAAGAGGGTCCTTGCCGCCGGGCAGCCCGTCGGCGACTGCGTCGACTGCAATGCCTGTGTCGCGGTGTGCCCGATGGGGATCGACATTCGTGATGGCCAGCAGCTTGAATGCATCACCTGCGCGCTCTGCATCGATACCTGTGACGGTATCATGGACAAGCTCGGCAGGGAGCGCGGACTGATTTCCTATGCGACGCTGGCCGACTACAACGCCAATGTGATGCTGGCGACCCCGGGCGGCTCCGGTTCAGTCAACCCGTCACTGGTCAGGAGCGCTGACGGCCTGTTCTCCGACAAGGTGGCCCGTTTCCATATTCGCAAGATCTTTCGCCCGCGCACCTTCATCTACATGGGCGTCTGGTCGGCGGTCGGTCTCGCGCTGCTCTATTCGCTGCTGACCCGCGAACGGCTCGAATTGAATGTCCTGCACGATCGCAACCCGCAGTTCGTGACGCTGTCCGACGGTTCGATCCGCAACGGCTACACCGTCAAGCTGCTCAACATGATCCCCGAACCAAGAACGATCATTGTCACGATGCAGGGCCTGCATGGAGCCGAAATAAGCGTTGTCGGCATCGACCTGCCGGCGGATCGCTCCTTCGCCGTCCCGGTCGAACCTGACCGGCTGAAGATGCTCAAGGTTTTCGTGCGTCAGCCGGCAGATCAGGTTCGGGGTGCAGCGCAAAGCTTCAAGTTCCGGGTCGAAAACAAGGCAACGTTCGAGTCGGACGAATATACGGCCACTTTCAACGCACCGGAGAGCGCCAGATGAGCGACACCTCGCGACAATCCCGCGAATTCACCGGCAGGCATATGCTGTTCACCATCCTTGGCTTCTTCGGCGTGGTCATAGCGGTCAATCTGACGATGGCGACGCTCGCCAACACGAGCTGGACCGGCCTTGTCGTCGAAAACACCTATGTGGCGAGCCAGCAATTCAACAAAAAGGCCGAGCAAGGGCGAGCTCAGGCGGCCCTCGGCTGGACTGGCAAACTGACCATCGCAGGCGGTGAGGTCCGCTACAGCCTCACCGATGCTGTCGGCAAGCCGGTTGCCTTGCATGGCGTCAAGGTGCTGTTCCGTCATCCCGCCTACGAGGCCGAGGACAAATCCGTCACTCTTGAGGCTGCCTCCGGTCAGATATTCGCCGCGCACCACACGCCCAAGGATGGCCTCTGGATCGTCGAAATCGACGCCGATGCGAGCCTTGCGGAACCCTATCGCGACGTTCGCCGGATCATGATTTCCCACGGGGCGCTGCAATGAGCTGCTGCGCGCCAGGCGCCCAAATGGCATTGGACCTGGAAAAGGTCACACTGGTCCTGCCTTCTGGCCAGGAAATCAGACTGGCGAGCCGCTCGATTGGCGAAAATCTTCGCCAGACCGACCTCTCGGTGCCGGCTGTGCATTGTGCCGCCTGCATCCAGACGATCGAGACGGCGATCGGCAAGCTAGATCGCGTCGAAGGCGCTCGTGTCAATCTTTCGACGAAACGTGTTTCGGTCCGGTGGCGCGGCGAGGAGGTTCCGCCATTCGTCGCCACACTTGGACGGCTGGGCTATGGCGCGCACCTGTTCGATCCCGAGGCTGACGGGAAGGACAAGACGCTCTCGGAACTGATCCGCGCCGTCGCGGTCGCCGGCTTTGCGGCGGGCAACATCATGCTGCTATCAGTCTCCGTCTGGTCCGGCGCGCAAGGCGCGACCCGCGACCTGTTCCATTGGGTCTCGGCCTTGATTGCCATTCCTGTGCTCGCTTTCGCCGGCGGCATCTATTTTCGCTCGGCCTGGAATGCGCTACGCCACAGCCGCATGAACATGGACGTGCCGATCGCGGTCGGGGTATCGCTCGCTTACGCCATGAGCCTCTACGAGACGATCAACCATGGCGACCATGCTTATTTCGACGCGTCGGTGTCGCTGCTGTTCTTTCTGCTGATCGGCCGCACGCTGGATCACGTGATGCGGGAACGAGCACGGACGGCCGTAAACGGACTGGCTCGGCTGGCGGCGCGCGGCGCCATGGTGCTGCGCGAGGATGGTTCGCGCGACTACTTGCCGGTTGGCGAGATCGAACCAGGAATGGAGCTCTTGATCGCGGCCGGCGAGAGGATGCCCATCGACGGCAGGATCATTGGCGGGGCGTCGGATCTCGACTGTTCCCTGGTTTCCGGGGAAAGCACGCCCAGAACGGTGGGCCCGGGGGCGCAGGTCCAGGCCGGTACACTCAATCTCACCGGTCCGCTGACCATCGAGGCGACGGACGCCGCGAAGGATTCATTCCTGGCCGAAATGGTTCGGCTGATGGAAGCGGCAGAGGGCGGCCGCGCCCGCCATCGCAGGATCGCCGATCGCGTCTCCGCGCTCTATGCCCCCGTGGTCCACCTCACCGCCTTTGTGACGTTCCTCGGCTGGATGGCGGCGACCGGCGACTGGCACCGGGCAATAACAATCGCGATCGCCGTTTTGATCATTACATGCCCGTGTGCGCTCGGTCTCGCCGTGCCGATCGTGCAGGTGGTCGCTGCGCGGCGGCTGTTTGAAAGCGGCGTCATGGTCAGGGACGGCTCCGCCATGGAGCGCCTGGCGGGGATCGACACGGCATTGTTCGACAAAACCGGCACGCTTACGCTCGGACTGCCCAGGCTGATCAATGCGCCGTCCATCGATCCGACGATGCTCGCCATGGCGGCCGAGATGGCAGCGCATTCCCGCCATCCCTTTTCGAAGGCAATCGCTGGCAATGCAGCCTTTGCCGGCCAGCCGAAACTCGCGTCCGTCAGCGAGCATCCGGGCTTCGGCATCGAAGCCATCGCCGAGGGCAGTACCTGGCGGCTGGGTCGCCGCGGATGGGGTGAGTGGAAAGCCCGGACCGGCGGCGAAGGCAAACAAGGCTATGGCGGAACCGTTCTGACGAAGGACGGGGTCATTGTCGCGACTTTCGATTTCGAGGATGAGCTGCGTGCCGATGCCAAGGCGGCCATCGAGCAACTGAACGGCGCCGGCGTGTCGGTGGAGATGCTGTCGGGCGACACAGAAGCTGCCTGCGGCGAAGTTGCGGAAGCACTGGGCGTCGAGCGCTTCGTTCCCGCGTTGCTTCCCTCCGGGAAGGTCGAACACGTCGAAGCATTGACGCGAACTGGCCACAAGGTGCTGATGGTCGGCGATGGGCTCAACGACACGCCTGCATTGGGCGCCGCACACGTTTCGATAGCTCCGGCCACGGCGGCGGATATCGGTCGCAACGCCGCGGATTTCGTGTTCCTGCGTAAAAGTCTTCTGGCGGTCCCACTTGCTTTAGACATTTCGCGGAAGGCCGGACGGCTGATCCGGCAGAACATCGCCATCGCGATCGTTTACAATGGCATCGCCGTGCCAGTCGCCATTCTGGGGCACGTTACGCCACTGATCGCGGCGGTCGCGATGTCCGCCTCGTCCCTCCTGGTCATCGGCAATGCGCTACGCCTGCAAGGTTTCGTGTCAAATGCATCGGTGCAAGATGCCCGACATGACAGGCGCTCCGACATTGGCGCACTGGCACAATCCTCATGACGACGCTCGCCTACCTCATACCTGTGGCCCTGTTCCTCGGAGCGCTTGGGCTGGCGGGGTTCCTGTGGGCCTTGAGGAGCGGCCAATATGAAGATCTCGATGGCGCCGCCGAGCGGATCCTGATCGACCGCGACGAGCCACGCAGTTGACCCAGCCTGCCCTGCGAGGACTCGCTCCAATATTTTCCGCGGTTGCTTCGCGTCATGCCGATTTCGGCGCGCGACGGGTGCGAACGGATCAGCCAGAATACGTTGCCGAACTTTCGGCCAGGAAAGGGCCGCACCGAACGGGAAGCCGGCCATTTCATGATGACCTGACCAGACCATGGCGTGGCGATCGACCAGTCGACCGTGAACCCGCCGTTGCCGCGTTTATCGAGCCTGGTTGATCCACATCAGGGTTATCTCTTCATCGGCATGGTTTCATTGAGCATTTTTGAACGGAGAACGGATGTCTAACGGACGGTTAGGTCGCGTGGAGACGCTTGGGGAGATGAGCCGCAAACCGTGGATCGATTGCGATGCGTTCCAGTGCCCTTCGTCGCAGGTAGCCGACGCAATGGCGGCACGCTGATGGCCGGCTCTGTCGATAGATTCGACGTTATTGTGGTCGGAGCCGGGCCGGTCGGACTTTCCTTCGCCGCATCGCTTGCCCAGAGCCGACTCAAGGTGGCAGTGGTTGAACGGCAGTCGCTCGAAAGCCTGGCGAATCCGGCTTTCGACGGTCGCGAGATCGCGCTGACCCACGCATCGGTTGGAATCCTTCGCGAGCTCGGCGCCTGGGATGCCATCCCCGCTTCGGACAAATCACCGCTACAAGGCGCGCGCGTGCTCAACGGATCGAGCCCTTTCGCCCTGAGCTTCGACTCTCCCAGCGGATCTGGGGAACCACTCGGAATTCTGGTCCCAAATTTTCGGATCCGCGACGCCCTGTTCAAGCTTGTCCACTTCCAGGATCATGCCCAGCTGCTGTGCGGCCGCTCGGTCGTCAATGCAACAACCAGCCACAAAGAAGCAGTCATAAGGCTCTGTGATGGCAGGCAATTGGCCGCTCGGCTGCTCGTTGCAGCGGATTCGCGTTTGTCCGCGACGCGCGACCTGCTCGGCATTGGCGCCGACATCAATCGGCTTGGCAACTCCATGCTGATTTGCCGGGTGAGGCACGAGCGCGCCCATCACCAGATCGCGGTCGAATGGTTCGATCACCATCAGACGATAGCGATGTTGCCGCTTATGGAAGGCGTGTCGTCGCTGCTTCTCACTTTGCGCTCAAGCGAGGCCGACAGACTGCTTGCTCTCGACGACGATTTGTTCCTCATGGAATCGACGAGCCGGTGTCGAGGACGCCTCGGAGAGATGACCTTGGCAAGCACCCGCCATGCCTATCCGCTGGTCACGACCTGGGCGCACAAGTTCTGGGCTCCGAGTGCGGCACTGATCGGCGATGCTGCCCTCGGCATGCACCCGGTGACCGCGCATGGCTTCAACATCGGCCTCAGTGGCCAGAAGCAACTCGCCGATAGAATCCTGGCGGCATGTCGCGAGCGCCGCGACATTGCTGATCCCGACATACTCGGCAGATACGAAAGCCGGCTGCGTCTGTCGGCGGCACCGCTCTATCATGCTACGAATGCACTTGTCGCTCTCTACTCAGGCGAGCACCCGGCGGCACGGCTTGCAAGACATGCAGGGCTTCGCTTTGCCCAATATCTTCCCTTTATCCGCCATGGCATTTCGGCCATGCTCAGGCGGTGAATCGCAGGCAGCGCTGCCGCTCTGGAACGCTATCTCGGCCCGGCTTTCTTTTGTCTCGCCGGGCGCGTTGATGCCGTTGGTAGGGCTGCTTCCATGGTGACGTTGCCGATCCTGGGATGATTCGGATCAAGGCACGCCTGCGGGCAAGAGCTCGATGGTCAGACGGCAAGGCCAAGAGCAGACGTGCGCCCCGAACACATGGTGAGCGCACTGGTTACCCCCGCTGGATAGTTAACCCGTCCTTCAGTGGGCCTGCGTAAGCTTGTCCTCGCGAACAACGATGGGAGCAAGCTGGTCCGTCCATGGCCCCGAAGAAAGTAGACACGCTGGAGGCCAAAATCCGTCAGGATCAGCTTGCTGACCTGAGGACCGGTCTCTTCGTGTCGATGCCGATAAGCGCTATCCTGTCAGGCCTGATTTGGGCGGTGCACGCCCTTTCTGGCAGCGGCTTTGCCGCTGCAATCTGGTTCCTGGTCGTCAATGCGATAAATGCCGCCCGCGTTGCACTCGCGCGTTATCAGCTAAAGGAAACGGGGCGCCATGACGGATTAGTGGGGGTTTTGCCGCGGCTTCGCTGGTTTGGCATCCTTGCTCTTCTGGCAGGGTTTGCCTGGTCCTTCCTGGCCGTCCTGACTGTTGGATACACGACACCTCAAGCACCGCTGCATCTGGTCATTCTGGCGGGCATTTCAGCTGGTGCGGTTACATACGGCAGTTCGTATGCCGCGGCGGCGACCAACTTCATCACACCTCCGCTCCTCATCACGGTGGCTTGCCTTTTGGCGAAAGGCAATTTTGAAGACTACATTCTGGCTTTTACCGTTCTGCTCTTCATGGGCGGCTTGGTTCGAGCCTCGTTTGTTGGGCAAGCACGGTTCCGCGAAGCGAGCCGCCTGAGGCATGAGGCCGAGCGGCTTGCGGCGGAGATGAAGGCCAGTTCCAGGCAGGACCACCTGACGGCCCTTCTCAACAGGCGTGGCCTCGAACACGCAATCGGACGTTTCGAGACCGCGGATAGCCCCTTCGTGGCAATGCTGATTGATCTGGACGGGTTCAAATCCGTCAACGATACCTACGGTCACAGGACCGGTGATGAACTGCTTGTCAGGATCGCGCGCCGCATAGAGGAGGAAGCACCGGAAGGCTCAACGCTCGCTCGTATCGGCGGCGATGAATTCGTGCTGTTTTTTCCTTCAACGAGGGTTTTGCTTTCTGCCAGTGATCTCGCCTCCAATATCATAGCCAAAATTGCCCGCCCCTATATCGAGGTCGCGTCCGTCCGTGTCGGGGCATCGATAGGAATATACTTGGCGCAGACGCCGGGCCTGACCGAAATGTTGTTGCGGGCGGATATCGCCCTTTATACGGCCAAGCGTCGTGGCAGGAACGAATTTTGCCTGTTCGATGCCGAACTCGACAGGGAACTGCAACGCCGCCAGTCCGTCGAACGGGACCTTCATTCGGCGATAAAGACGAGAAGCTTGCAACCTTGGTTCCAGCCGATCGTGAAACTCGACACCGAGGCCGTGGTCGGCTTTGAAGCCTTGCTGAGGTGGTCCCATCCGACTCATGGTGCCATCTCTCCACCCGAAATCATCACAGCTGCACGCGAAACCGGAATGCTTCAGCTGCTGACGCAAACCGTATTCGCCGACTGTTGTGCTTTTATCGACGGCTTGGTGAAAGCTGACTGTCGTGATCTCCGTGTGGCGATGAATGTTTCACCGCGCGAACTAGAAGCCGGCGATATCGACGACATGGTTCTGGATGGTCTGGCGGCAAGAGGTCTCCCTGCAACGATGTTCGAGATCGAGATTACCGAAGAATCCCCGGTTGACCCGGACAGAGTGGATGAAAAGCTCGGACGGCTTTCACATGCGGGCATTTCCATCGCGCT
This sequence comes from Mesorhizobium sp. M0898, assembly GCF_040319695.1. Classification (NCBI taxonomy): domain Bacteria; kingdom Pseudomonadati; phylum Pseudomonadota; class Alphaproteobacteria; order Hyphomicrobiales; family Phyllobacteriaceae; genus Mesorhizobium; species Mesorhizobium sp. M0898. Next base: position 18,398 of record NZ_JAMYOE010000043.1, read on the forward strand.
CGATGACTTCGGCACCGGCTTTTCTACGTTGGCATCGCTCAAGGACAGTCGGATACGCAAGGTCAAAATAGACCAGGGCTTCATTCGCGGCTTGGCCAAGTCCCGAGAGGACCGACTGCTTGTCAAATCGGTCATCGATCTCGGTAACATGCTCGGGATCGAGGTCATGGCCGAGGGCGTCGAAACAGAGGCGGATCGGCAAACCCTGCACAAGCTTGGCTGCCGAACCGCTCAAGGCTTCCTGTTCTCCAAGGCTGTGCCTCTGAGCCAAGCACTGGAAATGGCAGTCAAACAGCACGCGAACCAGTTGTGACCGCTCCCGCCGCGCCGTCTCTCGCGGCCGTGCGCTCATGAGTGACGGGTATCTGAACTTCCTTGTTTGAAGAGCATGACAATCCGTGCTGTGCGTCAGCCGGCGAACAGTTCCTTGTAGCCGGTCGTGACCATCCAGTTCGCCCGGTCGATATGGCTGCGAAGAGCCTTGCGGGCGCGGACCGGTTCAAGGGCCGGGTCGATGCCTAGAATGAGATCGGCCATCTCCTCTTCGCTGGCATTGTCGGCGCAGGCATCCAGGATCCGCAGGTAGATCGTGAAATGCTGCCTATCGTAGGCCGTCAGGTTCTCCGACCAGGGGACTTCGTCGCACAGAGTTGAGTTTCGAGTCTCATCTGTTCCCATTGATCGATTCATGCCTGTTGCGAGCCTCGGCTGTTGAGCGCTGGATGCAACGCAGCATATCCCAAAATGGGATAATCCGAAACCGGGATTAGTCGCTGATCCGGTCTTTACCCGACCGGTTCGCCTACATGCCCAAATCTCTTCGCTCGCCCCGCCACCAGCGGTTTCTGGCCCAGCTGGTTTCCCTGCGCAAGGCCAAAGGCCTGACTCAGGCGCAGGTGGCCGAGAAGCTTGATCGTCCCCAATCCTTCGTGGCCAAGTACGAGGGTGGAGAGCGGCGTCTCGATGTCATCGAGTTTCTCGACTTAACTGCGGCGCTTGACGCTGATCCGTGCGAGATTCTGTCCAGCCTGCGGGCTAACGGGCGCCTGCGCGTCTAACGGCTCGCGCCGGTACCGTGAACCGAGCGTGCTTTTCTTCGGCAAGCTGCCATTCCGCTGCGGGTGGGTCTTTACCAACCCATGCCGATATAGGATGATAATCCTAGGTGGGGCGATTCCTCAACGGAGATCGCAATGGCTAGGACCAAACTTTCCAAGCAGCTTTCACAGGCTGAAACGGGGAAGGATGCGCCGTTCATTCAATGGTTCGGAACAGGACCGGTGAATTAGACCCGACTTGTAGACTCCAGGCTGCAAACGTCGCATTCTCTCTTCGGAGGGAAGGGGCGTGGGCAACCATCGCTATCAGGACAACTCCTGGCTGGCATTCTTGCCTTCGAATCGACCCTGCCGCTGTCGGCTGCATCATCAAAGCCAATATAAGCCACAAACGGGCGAGCGCGTCTATCATGATCCCGGTCAGGAATATTACTGGGACACGCGCCTCAACCTGTTGAAAGGCGAGCGCTGGCTTTGTTCGTAGGAAGCCGCGCGCAAGGCTGGGTGGCGGAAGTCTCGGGTCTGAGCGTCTGTGGTAAATGCTTGCGAAAATGCTGCATCGCACATGTTTTCGGTGCAGCATTCATTTGAAGTATTTATCGCGATCCGTTCGAAAAATCTGTCCAGCCTGCCGTCCTGGCGGGCGCCCGCGCGCCTGACGACGCGCACCAGGTGCTCGTGAACCGAGCCCGCTTTTCTTCGGCAAGCTCAGGCGGTCTCGGCCATTCGGCTTCGCCCCTTGGCGTGGGCAGCCCTTCGGGCTGAGACGGCCGCCGCCCTTGCGGGCGGCGCGGTTTGTCTGTTGGCCTTTCCCGGTGGCGCGGGGTGGGCGGCACTCCCTTCTAGGCCCGCCGCGGCAGCCCGCAACCCTTCGCGTGCCGCTCAGGGTCCTCCTCTTCGTTCCGGTCCTTCGGATGCGGTCCGCCTCCCACGGCGGGCCTTTCCGGTCGCGACTCGCCGCCCACCCCGCTTCCGGGGAAAGGCGCGGCGATTGGCGAGCGGAGGAGGAGACGATGCATGCAAACAGCAAGCGTACCGCCAGCGGAGAGGCTGGCGCAGGCAAGGGCGGGCGCTCCGGCGCCAGCCTTTATCAGGAGATCACCGAGCGCATCATTGCCGAGCTGGAGCGCGGCACCGTGCCATGGGTCAAGCCATGGGGCAGCGCAAAGGCAGGCCTTGGCCTGCCGAGGAATGCATCCTCTGGGCGCACCTATTCCGGAATCAATATCCTCATCCTGTGGGGCGCGGTCATCGAGCGCAGCTATCCCAGCCAGAACTGGCTCACCTTCCGGCAGGCGCTCGTCCTTGGCGGCAATGTCAGGAAGGGCGAGCGCGGCACGACCATCGTGCATGCCGACCGCTTTGTCCCCAAGGACGAGAAGGAGCGCGCACGCCACGAGGGCGATGAACCACAGGCCGTGCCTTTTTTAAAGCGCTTCACCGTCTTCAATGTCGCGCAGTGCGATAATCTTCCGGAAGACCTCTATGCCGCCGCCGAGCCGCTGCCTCAGTGCGAGATCGTGCCGCACGCCGAGACGCTCATTCGCGCCAGCGGTGCGGATTTCAGGGTCGGCGGCGATCGCGCTTTCTACATGCCGGGCAGCGACCACATTCAGGTGCCGCCGCAGCCGGCGTTCCATCACCAGATCGACTATTACCGGACCTGCTTTCACGAGCTTGGCCACTGGACCGGCCACCCGACGCGGCTTGCTCGCGACCTCTCCGGCTCGTTCGGCTCCAAGGCTTACGCGCGTGAAGAATTGGTCGCCGAAATCACTGCCGCCTTCGTCTGCAGCAATCTCGGTATCGAGCCGACCGTGCGTCATGCCGATTACATCGGCTCATGGCTGAAGGTGCTGCGCGAGGACAATCGCGCCATCTTCCGTGCCGCCAGTCTTGCTTCCAAGGCCGCCGATTTCCTGCTTGGCCTTCAGGCCGATGCCGAAGGCGAGGCGCAGGAAGGGATTGCGGCATGACGATGCGCGATCCTCAACTGACCGCGACCGAGCCGACGCCGCAAGGCGAGCAGCTGCTCATTCCCGGCGTTCGGCCGATCACCACGCGCGATCGGCTCACCCTCCTGATGGACGCGCCGATGTGTCCGCGCGCGGCGCAAAAGCCGCTCGATATCGGCCTCTTCGATGAAGCCAGCAGAAATCAACTCGACCTGTTCTGACAAGGAGTCTTTCCATGATCCTGATCACCGATCCACTGCGCGCACGACTGCTCGCCAATAGCGCCGCCGACGCCGACATCGACCATTTTCCCGTTGTGAAACTGTTTAATCCCACAGGTGCCGCCACGTGGCTTCTGAGCGAACTCGACGCCGATGGCGACACGCTGTTCGGCCTTTGCGATCTCGGCTTCGGCTTCCCCGAACTCGGCAGCGTCAGTCTGGCCGAGCTTGCATCCGTAAAAGGTCCGCTTGGCCTCGGCATAGAGCGCGACCTGCATTTCCACGCGCGCTTTACGCTCTCCGTCTATGCCGAAGCCGCCCGCATTTGCGGCCACATCACCGAGGCCGAGCGACTTCTGCGGCAGGCAGCAGACGCCCTTTCAAAGCCCCATTCCGAGCTTCCGCCCGACACGGCGGAACAGCAGCGCCGATAGGGGCAAAAACCGTCCCGCCGCGCCGGCCTTCGGCCTCTGCGGCGGGACAGCCTCAACCAAAGCGAAAGAGAGTAACCATGCAGCTTGCCCACATCCCCTTGGATCAGCTCAATATTTCCGCGCTCAACATGCGCCATGGAAAACGCGCGCCCGACATATCCGACATCCTGCCCTCCGTGCGTGCGCGCGGCGTGCTGGTGCCACTCCTTGTGCGGCCGAACGGCCAGCCGGAAACCTTGGAGATCGTCGCCGGCAGGCGGCGCTATTTCGCCGCGAAATCGCTTGCCGACGAGCGCGGCGAAGGCGATCCCTTGCCCTGCGCCATCATGGAGGACGGTGACGACGCCGATGCGCTGGAAGCCTCGCTGATCGAAAACCTCGCCCGCCTCGATCCTGACGAAGTATCGCAATGGGAGACGTTTTCGCGGCTCGTCAGGCAAGGCCGCACCGTTCCGGACATCGCTGCGACCTTCGGCATCACTGACCTGAAGGTCAAACGCATTCTGGCGCTTGGCGCCCTCTTGCCCAAAATCCGCGAAGCCTATCGCCGCGAGGAGATCGACGCCGAGACGGTGCGCCATCTCACCATGGCGTCCAAGGCGCAGCAGAAGGACTGGCTGGCACTCTGTGCCGATCCCGATCAATACGCGCCGCGTGGCTTTCAATTGAAGCAATGGCTGTTCGGCGGCCAGTCGATTTCCACCAAGGTGGCGCTGTTTGCCATCGACGAATATCCCGGCCTGATCACCTCGGACCTGTTCGGCGAGGACAGCTATTTCGCCGATGCCGACCTGTTCTGGCAAAAGCAGAACGAAGCGATTGCCGCCAGACGCGACACCTATCTCAACGACGGCTGGAGCGAGGTGGTGCTGCTGGAGCCGGGCCAGTATTTCCACGCATGGGACCACGAGAAGACCCCGAAGAAGAAGGGCGGCAAGGTCGTCATCACTGTCTCGCATCGCGGCGAGGTCGAGTGTCACGAGGGCTGGCTGTCACGCAAGGAAGCGCGCCGCGCCCGCGAGGGCGGCGAGCAAGAAGAAACAGCCGCCAAGCCGCCGCGCCCCGAACTCACCGGCCCGATGCAGAACTATGTCGATCTGCATCGCCATGCGGCCGTGCGCGCGGCCATGCTCGACCATCCCGCCGTGGCGCTGCGACTCGTGGTGGCGCACGCCATCACCGGTTCCGGCTTGTGGCTGGTGCGCCGTGAGCCACAGCGCGCGGCCAACGAGACGGTGACTGCCAGCCTTGCCGGCTGCAAGGCCGAAGCTGCATTCGGCAAAAAACGGCGCGAAGTGTTGGCCCTGCTCGGATCACCGGATGAGGATGGCGTGGTCGCCGGCGGCGATGGCGACGCCTTTGCTATCGCCGGCGTGTTCGCGCGCCTCTTGGCGCTCTGCGACGACCATGTCATGCGCGTTCTCACCCTTGTCATGGCCGAGACGCTTGCAGCCGGCAGCGCCGTCATCGAGGCGCTCGGCAACCATCTGAACGTCGATATGGGCACATGGTGGCAACCGGACGATGCCTTCTTCGACCTCTTGCGCGACAAGGAAATCGCCAATTCGATGCTGGCCGACGTCGGCGGCAAGCTGGTCGCGGATGGCAATGTCGCCGAGAAGGTCAAGACGCAAAAGAAGATCATCCGCGACTTCCTGGCGGGCGAGAATGGCCGCCAGAAGGTCGAGACCTGGCTGCCGCGCTGGATGAAATTCCCCGCCGAAAGCTACACCAGTCGCGGCGGTTTCCGCACCGCCGATCAGTGGGCACAAGTGCAGCCGCTGTTCGCGCGCGAATAGTCGATCAGGGCCCGAGCGGCGGTTCTCTCGAGTACCGCCGCTCAGGTCGCGCGCGCCGCTCCGGGCCGCGCCGGCTGCCGATTGGTCGTCTTGTCGAGCCAGTGCCGCGCGCGAGAAATCCCGACGCCAACTCGCCCCCATTTGGGCAGCCCTGCACCGCGCCGGGTTGCTTGCCGAGGCGCCCAGGCGCATGGGGCCAATTGTCCGATCGGGTTGCCGACAGAGCCCGCGCAGCCGGCGCCCTGTAATGCCGCCTGCTCGTTGTGCCGCCGATCGCGCCACCTGTCTCCATGGTGTCTCAGGACCATTCCCCTGCGGCTGGCTTGACGACCTATGGGCGGATCCGGCCCGCCCGAAACCCTCGCCAGCAGCTTTTTTCCCCGCCGCCTGCGGCGGCTTCCTCGCGCCGCTTCGCTTCAAAAAAGCTGTCCGCTCGGGTCCTCCGCTATCGCTGCGGCCGTCCCGGTTCCGGCGGTCCGGACGCGCCCATCACGGTCCGCCATCGCAGGGGAATGGTCCCCGGCGAGCACCAAAAGGAGACTAAAAATGACCGCGATCGGATACGTCACCAAACAGGAAAACGGCGGCTACAAGGGCCAGCTCAAGACGCTCAGCGTGCGCGCCGACATCGACATCGTGCCCAATCAGGCAAAGAGCGCCGACACCCATCCCGACTTCCGGGTGCTGACGCAAGGGGTCGAAGTAGGGGCCGGCTGGATCCGCACCGGCGAGACCTCCGGCAAGGACTATGTGAGCCTGTCGATTGCCGCCCCGGAGTTCGGTCCGCGCAAGCTCTACGCCAATCTCGGCCGCGCCGCCGGCCAGGATGACGACGACACATACGCCATCATCTGGAACCCCGTCGACTGAACCGCCAGCCTCGAGCCCCGCGCCGCACCCGGCGCGGGGCTCTTCTCAAGAAGGGGCGGCGAAAACTCGCCCCCCACTCTTCGCCCGTCCCCAAAACGATCTCGCTCGCCGATCCTCGCCTTCGCTTGTCCGTAACGAAACGAGGATCATCATGGACGACGAAAACGAACGCGCGGCCCGCGCGAAGAAGGGCAGTCCGTTTCTCAACACCGCGCAGGCCGCCTTCTATATCGGGCTATCCCAGCGTACGCTGGAGAAGATGCGGCTCAAGGGCGGTGGCCCGCAATTTCGCAAGCACGGCCGCTATGTCCGCTATCACATCGACGAGCTCGACGACTGGTCGAAGGGACGCGCGCAGGAGACCAGGCCCGAGGATGCCGGGCACGATTCCGGCTCGGCCGGTGAGGGAGGCCGCTCATGAGCCGGCGTCCCACTATCCGTCTGATCGGCAGCCCTCTGCGGCGCGTTCGGGCGCGCAAGACGATCGCCGTGGCCACAATAGGCCTCGGCCTGATCGGCTTCGCCGCTTTCGACAACCCATCGCCCTGGCTGGTCTGGAACGCCTCGGCCAGTGCGCCGGTCGGCCTCTATCGCCTCGCGTCCGGATCGCCGGCTCGTGGCGATCTGGTGCTCGTCCGCCCGCCAAAACCGGTCGCCGATCTCGCCGCCGAACGCTTCTATCTGCCCAGCAATGTGCCGCTGGTCAAGCGCCTTGCCGCGCTGCCTGGCGAGCATGTCTGCGCCTTCGGCGACGCCATCATCATCGGCGGCGAGATCGTCGCGCGCCGGCTGGCAACCGACACGCAGCACCGTCCGCTATCTTGGTGGAATGCCTGCCGCAAGCTCGCCGCCGACGAGTTTTTCCTGCTCGGCAACGATAGAAATCACTCCTTCGACAGCCGCTATTTCGGGCCGGTGCCGGCCGAAAATATTGCCGGGAGGCTCGTGCCGCTATGGACCGAGTAACCCTCCTGATGCTGGGCATGGTCGCGATAGCGCCATGCGCCTGTTCCGCCGCGACCGACGCTCAGCCGGCCGCCATCTCCCGTGGTCCGCAGCTGGCAAGATGGCAGCACTACGTAGCTGAGGCAAGCCGGCGTTTCACCATTCCACAGCCCTGGATTTATGCCGTCATGGATGCCGAAAGCCGGGGGCAGACAATGGTGGACGGACGGCCGATCGCGTCACACGCCGGCGCCATTGGCCTCATGCAGGTGATGCCCGGCACCTATGAGCAGATGCGCGCAGAGCTTGGCCTGGGGGCCGATCCGCACGACCCTCGCGACAACATTCTGGCAGGCACTGCCTATCTGCGCGCCATGTATGACCGCTTCGGCTTTCCCGGCCTGTTTGCCGCCTATAACGCTGGGCCGGACCGCTACGAACAGCATTTGCAGCGTGGGCGACCGCTGCCCAGCGAGACGGTTTCATATCTGGAAGAGGTCAAGGCTGCGGGGATCTCGGCCGCCGACATGGACGCGTTCACCGGCAAATCCCGTTCCGGAAAAGCGCCGGAAATCCCGTCCGGGCAGTCGCTGTTTTTCCTGCGAAACGGTGTTTCCGCGACCGATCCGAATGGCCAAATTGTGGTGCCGCTCGGATCGGAGCGAGCAAGGTCAGGCCGGCCGGATCGCAGGTGAGGGCAGGGGTACCGTGGGTCGGGCGGGGCAGGGAGGCAGGTCCGCGGAAGGCAAGATAAAGGGCATCGCCTCCTGGAGGCGGCGAAGTCTTTGTCTGCACATCGTTTTTCATGGAGGCTGCCTTCAGCGTCAGGAGAGCTTCTGCCGACAAAGCTTTGATTTTTCTCAAGATTACTAGGAGGCTCAATGCAGGATGAAGAGTTCAAGCCGAGCCTGGGCAAAATCGGATCGCGCGGCTCGAAGGCAGGCAAGCGTTTCGTCGGCCAGATCCGCGCCGCGATCAACCGAGCCGGCGGCGGCAGCGGTCGCCGTGGCCGCTTCATCGGAAGCCGGGCGGGGCGCGGCGGGGCTGCTGCCGCCGTTCTCAGAGCGCGCGACCCCCACGCGGCGTTTCGGCAGCGGCGCGCCGTCGTCAAGGCCCGTATCGTCAAGCTGGCCGGCAAGGGTGTTGACGGGGCACGTGCACACCTTCGCTACCTCCAGCGCGACGGCGTCACCCGCGAAGGCGAGCCTGGCGAGCTCTATAGCGCCGACAGCGACCGCGTCGATGGCAAGGCCTTCATCGATCGTGCCGATGGCGACCGGCATCACTTCCGCTTCATCGTCGCCCCTGAAGACGGCATCGAGTATGATGACCTGAAGCCGCTCACGCGGCGCCTCATGGCGCAGATGGAAGAAGACCTCGGCACCAGGCTCGACTGGGTGGCCGTCGATCATTTCAACACTGGTCATCCGCATACCCATATTATCGTCCGCGGCAAGGACGACCGCGACGAAAACCTCGTCATCGCGCGGGACTACATCTCGTCTGGAATCCGTGAACGGGCGGCCGAGCTGGTCAGCCTCGACCTTGGCCCGAGAACGGACCGCGAGATCGAGCAACGCCTGCGCCAGGAAATGGAGCGGGAACGCTTCACCAGCATCGATCGGCAGCTGCTCCGCATGCGCGACCATGAGGGGCATGTCTCACCGGCCAGCCGAGACACGTTTCGCCAGACGCTGCACCAGGGCCGCCTGCGCAAGCTCGAGCGGATGGGTCTGGCTGAGGAAGTCGGCTCGGGCCGCTGGCGCCTTGATGGCGAGCTTGAAGCGACGCTGCGCCGCATCGGCGAGCGGGGCGACATCATCAAGACCATGCACCGCGAACTGACCGGCAAGGGGCTCGCCCGCAGTGCCGCCGACTATGTTGTCCATGATCGATCTGCAGAGCAGATGCAGCCTGTCGTCGGCCGCATCATTGCGCGCGGCCTGGCCGACGAAATCACTGACCGCCATTACCTCGTCGTCGACGGCGTGGACGGCAAAAGCCACTATGTTGATATCGGCAAAGGCGAGGCCACCCAACCGACGCCAGAGGGCTGCATAGTGCGGGTCACGCCGAGGGACACCGGGCCAAGGCAAGTCGACCGCACAATTGCCGAGATCGCCACGGCCCATGACGGGCGCTACAGCATCGATATCCATCTCAAGCATGACCCGTCGGCCACCGAACGCTTTGCCGAAACGCACGTGCGGCGACTGGAGGCGATCCGCCGGGCGACCGGTGGTGTCGAGCGCGAGCCGGACGGCACATGGACTATCGCGCCGGACCATCTCGACCGCGTCGCGGGCTACGAGCGTCAGCGAGCGAGGGCCGAGCCTGTTGTCGTCGACAAGCTCTCATCAATGCTGCTGGAGAGCCAAGTCAGCTTCGACGGCGCCACCTGGATCGACCAGGAGCTCGTATCAGCTCATCCTGAGCCCTTGCGCGACTCTGGCTTCGGTCGCGAAGTACGTCAGGTCCAGGCCCGTCGACAGCAGTGGCTGATCGCGCAAGGTCTCGCGCATGAAGCCCAGGATCGGGTCATCTATCGCGCGAACATGCTTTCGATGCTGCGCCAACGCGAGTTGAACCGCGTGGCCGGCCAGTTGTCGAACGAACTCGGTCTGCCCTATTCTGAAGCCCAGAGTGGAGATCGAATAGAAGGCACGCTCCGCCGCTCCGTCGAGCTCGCCGGCGGAAAATACGCTGTCATCGAGAAATCGCGCGAGTTCACGCTGGTGCCATGGCGGCCGGTGCTTGAGCATCATATCGGCAAGGAGGTTTCCGGCGTCGTGCGTGCAGAGGGGATTTCATGGACCATCGGCCGGCAGAGAAGCGGACCAAGCATTTCGTGACATGGCTACACAACTTCTTTGCCCGCGTTGAAACGGGTACTCAGTCCGGACGGAGTTCGCCTGCTAATTGCCCGCGGCATTGATCTCGCGAGGGATAAATGGCTGGTCGTGCAAGACTTATCGTTCGGTCTACAAAAAGCGCCCCAGTCATTCATCGTATTCCATGGTTCTGAGCCAAAACCCTCCTGCGCCACCACGGCACTCTTCCCGGTGCCACGGAAGCCCCGCCGACGACGGCGGTGCCGGCCTGGTTGCGCAGGGCTGCCCCCGACCCGAACAGTTGCGGCGCATGAGGACATTGCAATCACTGCAGGTGCGGCCATCGGCGCGCTCGATGCGATGGTCCGCCAGCTAGAGAGGTGGGCTGGCGCCTGGTGACAGCGCCTAGGGCTTTCGGCGGCCGCGGTACGGCGAGCAGGCTCGCGGCGTCGAGGATGAAGCCGCACTTCGCGATGTTCTTCTGCTCACACGACCGGGAGACGAGGTCGGCCCCGCGGGCCGGATGCTGTTGGCCGGGCGTGAACTGGCTGCCCATCCCGCTCAGGATCTTCTAACGGGAGAAACCTCGCTGCGGTGGGGAAGATTTCGGTCGTCGCCCGCGACGACGAGGCGGTCAGCGACCTGGCCAGACGAGCTCGGCAGCTTTCCGCTGCGGCATGGTGACCGGCGCGATCATGGCCGCCGAATGAGATCGCTTCGAACGCACCGTCGGATGCTGGCTCGCCGACGCTTTACTGGCGCAGCGCCTGGGAGGGGCAATGCGGTGCCGCTACTGGGCACCGAGGCAGCTTTGGGCATGAGACCCGATCAACCGCGCCGGGCCGCGACGGTCATTGCGGCATCTGGAGTCGAGGCCGGGTCAGACCGGGGGAAAAACTGCTCGTCGCGTAGGAGCCCCGCGTTGCGCGCCGTCGATCTTTCCGCCCAACTCGGCGCCGCGCTGACCGGGGCCTGCCATTGCCCCGAAACTGAGGCCAAGGCGACGGACCCGCCCTGCGTATACCGACGCCCGCCGCGCCGCCGTCGGCGGAAACGAGCGGGCCGTGGACCTCACACAATCTGAGGTGCTGATGACGATGTGCATCGCCTACTTCCATCCGCACTCCTACCCACGAGCTCACCCGTGCGCCCGCGGTGCTGCGAACCCGCCGACGAATATTTGGCAGAAGCCGGAGTGGGCGCTCACCCGCGACGATTTTTTGGCCTTGACCGGGCCGGGCGGCGCGACCCGAGCGTCGGGACAAAAAGCCGGGAAGGGGAGGGCACCAGCCCGGTTGAAGCCAAGGGCATGATGATGTGAGGACGATCTGCTGGCAAGAATTTGCGCAGATCGATGCTGTCCTGGCGCGCTCGTCGAAGATTCTGAGCGGCGCCGACGTGGCTGCTCGAAGGGAGAACACTTCACTGCGTGACCGTCCGGACCTGATTACGATCTCCATTGGAATAAAGAAGAACGACGGGCCGAATGGCAGGGTGGATCGCCAAGATGCGCGATCTGCCGGCTGTCCTGCGCGCGTGCGGGAGTCGCCACCATGAGCTTTACGACAAAATTGCCGGCACAGGCCGATTTCAAGAAGGTCTTGCTCTATGCTATCAGGAGGCGATCGCACGCAGCGCAAGATCGGCCAGTGCGGATGCTGGCCAAGCTGCCCGGCGCGTCGTGAGATGTTGCCCGTCGGATGGTGACGCTTTAGATCAGGCGGATCTCCACCCAGCGCCGCGCAGGTCGAACCCAGCGATTTTGTGGCACGCGCTCGAAAGGTGCTGCACCGCGGGAATTGCCGCCTCATCCATGCACTGCAAGAGTCACGAAAGGACGGTGACCCCCGAAGCAAAATCCTATCCGTGGGCACTCACGTGCGCCTGATGCGCACGTATCCATCGTGCGCATGCGTTCCATAAACACAATCGATTTTACCGACCAAAGAGAATAGCGGATACCGCCCGTTTCTTGAGGAAGGCTTATGGAACGACCGGCGCCGCTTGACCATTCGAAACCAATCGAAGTTGGCCGGCGCGAGCCCTGAGTTCCGGTTGATCTACATTCCAGGCGGCGGCACTGCCGCTATTGAGGCGATGAGGACGAAGTTCAATGGAAATATTGGGGCCTTCTAACCCAGAACAGGCCTGTTCCGCTTGTGTCGTGCTGCGGCCCTCATCCTCTCCATTACCGGCTGGATTGGGATGCGACAATCCAGAATGGGATCCGAAGATGCCGTGCGTGAACCACTCTAGAACCAAAGTGGAAGCAGTAACGGCAGGATATCGGCTGGAGGTCTGATGCTTAATCACAAAACAGTCGGTTCGAAGGGGCGCGACCCGTGCCCAGAAGGGACAAAGGCCAGAGACCTAAGCTTCGATTTCGCCAAAGGCGTCCTCATTATATTGGTGATAATTGGGACAATATGTTATCTATCGAGGCACTGACGACTTTTGGCTGTCGCCATATTTTAAGTCGATCTACATGTTTCACATGCCTCTGTTTATGGCGATAAGTGGATATCTTTCTTCGCAGGATTGTGCGCCACCTTGGATATGTGTCGCGGAGCTATGCTTAATTTATGATGTGACTGCCGACAGTTGGCATTGAAGTCATTGGCGAGCCATGCCGGCGTGGCATTCCCCTCACGGATCACTTGATCCGCCGCCCGAAGTAAGGCGTGCCTGTAGGCCGGGATCGGTCCCGAATGCTCGTAGGACGGCAATTCGCTCGGGAGCCCGATCAGATTTGAAGCTCCGCGACCGTCTGGCGCCGACCGCAGCCAATGAAAGAGCGTCTGACCGATCGTCGCGTTCATCTCCAGAAGCCCGCCTAGTATGTTGTGACCACTGCTGTGGCAATGCAGCAGTCCTGGATGGCTGCATCAAATAGGTCCAAGATGCCCCGGGTGCGCTTCCACCGCATCACCGGGACCTTCGCTGCAGCTAAATGAAGAAAATCCAGGCGCGCGCTGAAGCATCGTAAAAAATTCGTGGATTATCTCAGCTGATAAAATGACCCGATCCAATTTCAGTCGATCAATCAGCGCCCTTCGTCGGGGCTGTCGGTCCGCATCGCGCCTGGCGACGGCGCTATGCTGGTGCTCCTACGGCCGCCCTTGTCAAGCGAAGTGGGGATTTGACCCCCGCATTGCCTCAAGCAAAATGTTACCAATAGTGTCGCTGTTCCGAATGGGATGGTCAGGTGTTGTCATCCCGATTCGGAGGATGGATGGCAAGGCGGATCAGCATGGCGACACGGTCGGAATTGGTGGAAGCAATTGTCGAGCGGTATCGATCGGGGAGCCGAAGCGATAAGCGCCTCATCCTCGATGAGTTCGTCGCGGTGACCGGTTATCATCGCAAGCATGCGATCCGAGTGCTCCGTCAACGCGCGTCGAAGATACCTGGCAACAAGAGGCACAGCCTTCGCTATGGCGGCGATGTTCGCGAAGCGCTCGTGGTGTTGTGGGAGGCATCGGAGCGGCTGTGTTCCAAACGGCTGCGGCCGTTGATACCTGTCTTGCTGCCAGCGCTTGAACGGCATGGCCGGCTGGAGCTCGATGCCGCGCTCCGCGGCAAGCTGCTGACAATGAGCCCGGCGACGATAGATCGGCTTTTGGCGGAGGTACGTGTTGTGGCTCGCGGCGGCCAGCGCCGGCGAGCAGGAATGAGTTCGGCGGTTCGCCGATCGGTGCCGGTGCGCACCTTCGGGGACTGGAATGATCCGCCGCCCGGTTACGTCGAGGTCGATTTCGTGGCGCATTCCGGCACATCTTCGTCCGGCAGCTTTGTGCAGACGATGGTGTTGACCGATATTGCCACGGGGTGGACTGAATGCGTTCCGGTCCGCACGCGCGACAGCGGCAATGTGATTGTGGCGATCAAGCAGGCCCGCTCGTTCTTTCCCTTCCCCCTGCTCGGCGTAGATTTCGACAACGACAGCGCCTTCATGAACGAGTTCGTCGTCTCCTGGTGCCGCAGTGAGGAACTGGAAGTGACGCGCTCGCGCGCCTATCGAAAGAATGACCAGGCGCATGTGGAGCAGAAGAATGGCGCCATCGTGCGTCGCCTGGTGGGGTATGGTCGGTTTATCGGCGCGGAGGCGACGGCCGCGCTTGGTAAACTTTATGCTGTCGTGCGGCTTTACGGCAATCTGTTCCAACCGTCATTCAAGCTTCAGGAGAAGACGCGGATCGGCGCTCGTGTGATCAAGCGCTATCATCCGCCAGTTCCGCCTGCGGCCCGTGTCCTTGCACATCCGGGTGTGGCCGAGGCCGACAAGCAGCGGCTCCAGGCGATGATGGAAACCGCCGATCCCGTGCTGCTGTTTGCTGGCATCCGCGCCGCGCAGGAGGAGCTTGGGCGGCGGGTCGATCGTCGTGGCCTGAATACGAAGATTGAGGAGCCGGCCGTTATCGATCTCCAGCGCTTCGCCGCGAATCTGAAGACGGCCTGGAAGAGTGGCGAGACCCGACCAACGCATCGGCGGCCGTATCGGCGGACCAAACCCTATCCGAAGAGACCCAGCATGTACGAGCCGTTCGAGGCGCAGATCAAGGGATGGCTCGAGGAAGAGCCGGCGCTCTCGGCAGCAAGTGTGTTGCAACGCCTGACAAAGATCGACCCCTCGCGCTTCAAGGAAACTAACCTGAGAATGGTGCAACGGCTTGTGAAGGTCTGGCGCATGGAAATGGCTGGGCTGATCATCCTCGATGGCGGTTGGATGAAGAGCTGGCCGCTATCTCCCTCCGCCGCGACGGATGGAGAAAGGGCCCACGTCGGCCCTATCGCGTTCGGTAACATTCCTCGGTGAGGCAATAGGGGGGGTCAGTTTCTCAATTCGCCCGACAGCCCTGTTGAACCGCTTTCTCCAGCACCGAACTGAATTGGTCCCGCTGGCGGACATTTCGATGCTTCCGCCTTGCGGGCCTTCTTTGTTGCGGCCGGCTCTGCGGCACGGCTGCGCCGACGTGAACGTGCTTGGCGGCACGTTTTGTGAGGGAGGGAAAGAGGCGCGCGGCCCTCTCCCTGCAAGTCGCCGCTGGCGGATTCCTCCGTCTGCCCGCTTCGCTCCGTGCAGACCGGGGAGACCCCTCGGCCCCTTGCTCGCGCTGCTCGCCACGATGCAGGGGGACAGGCGACCTGAACCCGTGCCCAAGCCGATCTGATGGCAGAGGCGGTGGGGCTGGACATGGGCCCGTGGTGGACGTACGTGCCACACAAATCCTCATGCTCGCCTAACCGACCGCAACGTATGGCAATCCGGGCAGTCCCGACTAAAGATGGAGTAGGTCTCGGCCATTCCCGTGTCCGAACCCAGAAAAGTTACTGGTTTCCTTACGGGCGCGATACAAAGGGCACGGGCTGGACTTGGCTGCCGGGGGCGGGGCTTGTCGACCGCTCGATCGAAAGTGAGAGACGAGGAGGAGAATCACCGACCTGCAGAGCGGCAAGGCGCTCGCCTACCTCCCTGTCAGTCACCGTTAGCCGATGGTTTAGACGAAGATAGTCCGTCCATGTCGGCGTGCGGAATGTCTCGGTCCAAAGAGTCGAGTTCTGAAGATCGCGCTGGAGGGTCCAGTCCCGCGCACCGGCACGGCTCTGAACGCGCCGCCTTTCGCGCATGCAGCTCAGAAATTCCTCGATATTCTCCTCGGGTATCGAGTACTCCACCTTGATCACGATCGGGCCGCTCCTGGGCTTCAAATCGAGGGCCAGTTCTGGTGGCCTGAAGTCGAAGGCCCCTTGATCCGATTCCTCCCATAGCCGTACCGGCAATAGCTTTCCCACGGCTGCAACCAGCAACAGCGCCGCTGCAGCACCTTCCAAAGCCCACGTCAGGGAATAGTACTGCGCGACAGCACCCCAGATCCAGCTGCCCGCTGCCATGCCGCCGTAGGTCAGGGCGTAATAGATCGACAGGGTGCGACCAACGACCCACCTTGGGCTTGCCAACTGCACACACACGTCGGTTCCGGTCCAGGTGACAACCCAGCCTGCGCCAGCGATTGCAAGCGCGATCGCTGCTACAGCCACCGATGATGTGAGAGCCAGTAAAAGGCAACACGTTGCGCAAGCAACGGATGCGAGCGTGATCAATCGATTTTGGGACGTGATGCGTCGCAAGTAGCTATTGCCAATGCCCGCGATGAAGGCGCCTGTGCCGAAGCCGGCTAACAGGACGCCGTAAACAATTGGCCCCCCCGCCAGTTGGTCGCGAACCACGAGGGGGAGCAGAGCAAGGATCGAGATGCTTGACAGCCCGAACAGGGTTGCGCGCACGATCGCCACTCTGATCTCCGAGGAGATTGCCGTGAAGCGCATGCCATCATGAATGGCCGTCGTCATCCGCTCGCGCGGAAGAGGCGAAGAGCGAACTTGCCACTTGGAGCGCAGCACAGCGCTCAACGGGACCAGGTCGGTCAGCGCAGCGAAGGCGAAAGCCGTAAGGGGGCCCAGCAAAGCCAAAATTACACCGCCCAGCGCCGGTCCTATGCTCCGAACCACGTTGTACCCCACCGACATCAGCGTCACTGCAGCGGGTATGTCGCGCTTTTCCAGGATGTCGCCGACCGAGGCGTGCCAGGCTGGATCATTCAAGGCAAAGCCGCATCCCGCCAAGAAACTCAGTCCCAAGATCAGCCATGGACTGACAAAGCCGAGTCCAACAGAGAGAGCCAGCGCCGTGGATGCCAGTGCGATCAGGCAATGTCCGGCAAGCATCACGCCGCGGCGGCTGAAGCTGTCTGCAATCGCTCCAGCAAGGATCGACAAGAAGAAGGCGGGCAGTGTCGATGCAGCCTGCACGAGCGCAACCATCAGATCGGAGGCTGAAATCGTTGCCATAAGCCAGCTTATAGCCACGCTCTGCACCAGCCAGCCAAGGCTGGATATCTGCGTGGCTGTCCAGATCGAACGAAAGACCGGATTCTGAAGAGGGATCAGTGTGTTTGCCGCAAAGGGCGGGGAATCTTGACGCCGCATGACTTCTCACCTCCACCACGTAGTTCTTTCACTCACTCACTCGCTGACAGCGGTGCGCTTACGCACAGCTGCGTCACAACCAAGTTCCGATATCGCGCTCGCAACAAAGTAGATGTCGCACCCACGGTGCCGATGCGCGATGAGTGTGCCAGTTGGGCGTCAGCTGGTCTGGGTCGCGCAGCCCGATGGGGTGCGGTCTGCCCTGCGACTCTTGGCCTTGGACGGTGCTACCGCCCCGATGGCCGGGTTGTCAAACTGCCACGGTGCTAGCAGCGCCCATCCCATCCTGACAGGCATGAGCATACGACGCAGTGCATCGCTGGTATCGGAGGCGGGTGCAAGATCAAGGGTGGCATCGTCTTGACAAGTACGAGCTGGTGGGCGCCTTTGCCCGACCTACACATCGGCGATTCATGGGGCCGCCGTTCAACTCGTTGGTCTATGCGCAAAAAAACATAATACGCTTGTAAAAGACGTTTCGTGTCGGCGCAGGCGCCGAGGAGGGCGCGGAAGCCTTGAGCATCGTCATCCCGCCACCGAACGTCACCGGCTCGCTGCACATGGCCATGCGCTCAACAACACGCTGCAGGACATTCTGGTGCGCTTCGAGCGCATGCGCGGCAAGAACGTGCTGTGGCAGCCCGGCATGGATCACGCCGGCATCGCCACGCAGATGGTGGTCGAGCGCCAGCTTATGGAGAAGCAGATCCACCGCCGTGACCTGACGCGCGACGAGTTCATTGAGAAAGTCTGGGAGTGGAAAGCCGAATCCGGCGGCGCGATCTTCAACCAGTTGAAGCGGCTGGGGGCCTCGGCCGACTGGAGCCGAGAACGTTTCACCATGGACGAGGGCCTATCCAAGGCGGTGCTCGAAGTGTTCGTCACGCTCTACAAGGAAAGGCCTGATCTACAAGGACAAGCGCTTGTCAACTGGGACCCGAAGCTCTTGATCGCGAGTCCGACCTTGAGGTCGAACAGCAGGAGGTCAACGGCAACCTCTGGCATTTCCGCTACCCCGTCGAGGGCGAGGTTTTGGATCCGGAAAATCCTAAAACCTTCATCACCGTGGCGACGACCCGCCCGGAGACGATGCTGGGCGATATGGCGGTCGGCGGTGCATCCCGACGACGAGCGTTTCCGGCATCTTGTCGGCAAGAACCTCATCCTCTGCCGATCGTCGGCCGCAGGATCGCGGTGGTGGCGGACGAGTATTCTGATCCGGAGAAAGGCAGCGGCGCGGTCAAGATCACGCCGGCGCACGACTTCAACGAATTTGAGGTCGGCAGGCGCCATAAGTTGCCGGCGATCAATATTCTCACCGTAGAGGCGGCGGTCACCCTCACGGACAATGACGACTTTCTCGCCGGGACGACATGGTGCGTAGTCGCCATGCTGCCCCTGGCCAGATCGTAGATGACCTCGGCTTGTTCGCCATGGCGAGCCGAAGCACGTTGACGGCCGTGCCGGGTGATGCGCCGTCCCAGACTATCATCCCAAAATCGGCGCGCGCCATCTCCCGGTCTTTGGCGGCGTACAGCCCAGTCGCCCAGATCATTGCGGGGTTCCTTGGCCGCATGGAAGACCCCGACATGTTTGTAGCCGTAGCCCGCGAGCAGGCCCTGCGCCTCGGCATCGGCTCCAGAGGCGTCGCCAATCAGCACGCCGTGCACGGCAACAACGATTGGGCGGATCCGAGCGATGGCAGGTTCCGGCAGCTCAAATATCTCGCGTGAACCCCCTATGAATATCATCGACATCATGACTTTCCCTTCTCTCCAGGGCTCCCTCGCTCTGACCGCCGTCTCCCTCTGGCCCTGCGTGAGGGGTCACCCGAACGCCGAGACGGCGAAGCCGGCTCGGGGAGCGGCGGGACGCCGCAACTAGAGCCCGGTCGGCGGCAGGCCGGCGCGCAGACCTGCCGCTCCGGAGGCGCTACGCGCGCGGAGCTAGTGGCCTTTGTCGGCCAGCCAGAGGCTCACGTCCTGGATCGAGCGCATGAGCACCGACGGATTGTCCCGCGCGGGAATGAAGCCCCAGCTCTGCCAGTAGCGCTCTGCCTCGGCGTCGATCGCCCGCACCACCACCGCGCGGCCGCCGACGATGTCGGCGCCGGCGACGCAGCGATACAGCGCGTCCTTGACCAAGCCGCTACCGACGCCTTGTCCGGCATAGCGGTGGTCGACGGCGAGTTGTCCGATCAGCAGGCAGGGGATCGGATCGGGCGGGCGTCCGGTGCGGATGGCGCGCGGTGCGCTATTTGGCTGGATCACGCCCGGCGCGAGGCCGTAATACCCGACGACTGTTCCCTCGTCGTGAACGACCAGGACGCGGGTAAACCCGCGGGCCTGGTTCGTTCGCGCGAAGCCGGCCAGCCAAGCATTGAGCGCCGGCTTGCCGCAATCGAAGCTGTCGAGGCGGTGTGCGTGGTCGAGGAGTTCGATGCCTGAAAGCGCCACCTAGCGGTCCCAGGGCGAGGACCGACGCAGCCGCTCGGCCGCCTTCGCCGGGGGCGCAGCGGCCGGGGCTGAGATCGCCTGCATGAAGGCGTCATAGGCTTCCGGGGACACGCGGATGACGGTTTCGTTGAGGATGGCCGCCTGCGCCTCGTGCAGCGCGGCGCGCCGCATGAACTCCGTGCGCGACAGGCCGAGCAGCTCCGCGCCGCGGTCGATGATGGTGAGATCATCGTCGCGAAACCGCATCGAGACGGGTGCTTCCTTCCTGGTGGGTGTGGTGGCCATGGCGCGCTCCTGTGCTGCGGACGTATATACGTTAGTGTAACGCGGAACGCAATACTACGTTCCCTGGCGACGTCTCGTGGCGGATGGTCTCAGGATTTCTCGCCGCATCGGTTCTTCTCGGCTTCTCGCCCCAGTCGCCATTGCCGCAACCCAGAGCAAGGTGGCTTTGGTCAGCTCCGGCGGATCAATTACGGCTTAGGAAGCGCATTTGTTTTTGGCGGCCGGATGAGCGGGTCCAGAAGCGAAGTCGCTGCCATGACTGTCGCCGGACCAGCCCCGGCTATCCCGAACCTGATAAACATCTGACGCGATGGCGACTTTCGGGCCGTCACGCCACAAAGGAGGAACGGCTATGAAGGCTGGGCGGCGGCACTTTCATTCTCAGGCGCCGCTCTATGCCACCTGTCGGCCAATGTGACATCGCCACTGCGGTCCGGGCAATCGCGGTTGTGGTGACCGCGAGCCACTAAGCTTGTGCCGTACCCTTACAATGATTCATCAAGGCGTTTACCTCGGCAATCACGAGATCCGGCGTGATGTCGAACTTGCATCGGACTTTGACCGGACAATGCCGCACTTGGTCCAGACCACATCCGCGACATTCAATAACACTCATAAGCATGCTGACCAAGGGACCTCGAAACCCCCAAATCTCCGGTAGATGTGACGCCGTGAAAATGCCGATAGTAGGGCGGCCAAGCTGGGCAGCGACATGGCCGGTGCCTGAATTGTTCGAAACGACGAGCCCGGCCGAATTCACGAGACAATTGAATTCCAATTCTGACAAGTCGACAGCCGTCCGAATGTTCGCGGCTCCACGTTCCCTAGCTATCTTCGCAACCTCCTCAAGCGCTTCCAGGCATTCGCCACGGCCAACGAGGACCACCTCACCACGGGTCGAAAGAGCAGCGACAACTTTGCCAAAACTTTCAATCGGCCAATCTCGCAGGCTGGAATTGGAGAACGGAGCCACGACAATCGGGGCATTGCCTGTAGTCGAATTCTGTGGGTGACCCGCTCCGCTTTCGAAATAGGCAGCTGCCTTTGCGACCAGAAAGAGGAGGATTTCTGACACATGCTGGAGACGCACCTGCTTACGGTCAATGAACCAATCAAGCCATCTACGGGGGATTTTGTTAGCAAGCCCTATTTTTTGGACCAGCTTGTAGAAAATGGTTCTGCGCAGTTTCAGATTGAATGGCGCTATCGCAATATCGATCTGATGCATGCTGTACGGATCAACTATCGCCGCACGGTGCCTGGCGGGGACTTCAAGCAAGATGGGCCTTGTTTCTTCCGGAACACGCATATCAATGGCAAGATCAAACTCGCCGGTCAGCAGCGGCCTTATGTCGGCGGCTTCTTTGCGCGTTTTGACTTTTGGGTTGCGAGGAAAAAAGTCAAAAGCAATGTGATCGTCGGCGAGGTCGAACTGTTTTGCAGTAGCGATGTTCCAGCTTCCCACCACCAGCGTAATGTGGGCATGCGCAAAACGCTGACGAAGGTCCTTTAGGGGCCCTAGAGACATCCAAAAGTCGCCGACATGATCAAGCTTGAGGACCAAAATTCTCATCCTTGCGCTTGACTGTTCCGGCTCTTCCCAGCTGCGGTATATAATTTGATTGCCGTCGTGCTTTGTAAAATATGCCATTGCCATTCCGAAGATTATACGGTCAACACTGATAGCCCAGTGACGCGTGTGTAGGGTTGGAGTGCTCCCCACTTGTCCGCGTCTCCGCAAGAATTCTGCCATCAGATCCAAGCCGCGCTCCAGCAGGAGCTGTCGGGCGAAGTCTGCATCTCTAGCGGTGGTAGCGCGCCAAGAAGCCAGCTATGTCCCGACCCGCAATGTGAAGGGCTTCGTCACGGTCTTGCATGCAGTGAGTTCGAGAAACGCCGAGTAGACGGCGTTCGCCAAGCCGCCGTCCCCAGATCTCGAGCATAACGGCTGTGGCCTCGCTCTTTGGTCGATGCTGATCCTGAATGAGACCGTCGCCGCCGGCGACGACATCGCCGGCCGGATTGACCGTCTCCGGCACGCCCTGTCGCTGTGGTCCCGCATCATGGTGGTTACAAAGGACCCGCCGCAGGCGCTTTTTTCTGCGCGTCCGGGTCGTCCAACATGAAGTGGACGAATCAACCCTGTGATGAAGTCGAGCGCCCGCCCCCCGGGGGGGGGGCGGGGGGGGGGGGGGGCACCGATTTTTTGCCGGGCTGGGTTGCGGGCGGCCCAAAAACCCGAACCCCGGGGTTGGGGGGGGGGTTTAAAACAAGG
>NZ_JAMYOE010000044.1:0-39124 GCF_040319695.1 Mesorhizobium sp. M0898
GCTCCTTCGCTCAACTGCCTCTCCAAAGAATCCTTTCTCAGCCTAAACTCAACCCCAAAATCGCCATATGCGATTCCCCTGCCCTCAAGGGGGAGATTGGCAGCTTCGATGCTCCGCTCCTCCTGCGACGGTGGAAATTCACGAAAGCGGCGATGACGAGCCGATCTCCCCCCTTGAGGGGGAGATGTCCGGCAGGACAGAGGGGGGCGCCGTAGAACGCTACGGAACGACTTCAAGCGGTATTTCGCACAACATCTGCGGTATCGCGCACAGCCTCTGAACGACGTATGGCTCATCTTCCCCGCTTCCAGGAGGCACCCCATGAGCATTGTCGTTTTTGACCCCGACAGCACCGAGGATGTCGACTTCAAGGACCGCATGCGCCATCCGGCGGCGGCGGATCCGGCCGGCGGCATGTGGCTGTCGGACACCGAGCCGTCCTTCATCGACGCCGACGCGCTGCGCAAGGGCCGGCTGGCCAGGCTGCGCGCCTGGATGCGCGAGGCCGGCTATGGCGGCGTCGTTTTGTTCGACCCCTACAACCAGCGCTACGCCACCGGCTCGCGCAACATGTTCGGCTATTTCCTGCGCAACTCGACGCGCTACTTCTTCATCCCCACCGAAGGGCCGATCGTGTTGTTCGAATATCCGCAGAGCTACCATGTCTCGATGGTGCTCGACACGATCGACGAGGCGCGTCCGTCCAAGCTGGTCTGGTCATCGGTGTCAGGCCGCGACGACGAGACCGCCGGCCCGTTCGCCGATGAGATCGCCGAATTGCTCAAGGCGCATGGCGGCGGCTCGATGAAGCTCGGCCTTGACCGCTGCAGCCATCTGCAGGCACTGGCGCTGGAAAAGCGCGGCTGCGAGGTGCGGGATTGCCAGGGCGAGATTTTGGCGGTGCGCGCGGTCAAGACGCCCGAGGAAGTAAAATGCCTGCAGGTGTCGATGGCTGGCGCCGAGGCCGCCGTCTATGCCGTGCGCGAGGCGATCAAGCCCGGCGTTTCCGAAAACGACCTGTTCGCCATCATGTATGGCGAGGTGATCCGGCAAGGCGGCGAGTTCATCGAAACCCGGCTGCTGACCTCGGGCCAGCGCACCAATCCGTGGTTCAACGAGGCGAGCGGCCGCAAGATCAGGCCGGGCGAACTCTTGGCGCTCGATACCGACACGATCGGCTGCTACGGCTATTATTCGGATTTCTCGCGTACCTTCCGCTGCGGCCCGGGCAGGCCGACGGATTACCAGAAGTCGCTCTACAAGATGGCGCACGACCAGGTTCAGCACAATATCGGGGTCGTCAAGCCGGGCATGGCATTTCGCGAGATTGCCGAAAAGGCCTGGAAGATACCGGACCGCTTCGTCGACCAGCGCTATACCTCGGTCATGCACGGCGTCGGCATGCATGGCGAGACGCCGTTCATCGCGCATGCCATGGACTACGAGACCTATGGCCGCGACGGTGTCATCGTGCCCGGCATGGTGGTCAGCGTCGAAAGCTATATCGGCGAGAAGGGCGGCCGTGAGGGCGTCAAGCTGGAGGACGAGATCCTGATCACCGAGACCGGCACCGAGCTTCTGTCGCGCTTCCCTTATGAGGACGAGTTCCTTGACAGGCAGGTTTGAGTGCTGACAGGCAGTTTTGCATGAAAAGCCCGATCTCGATCAAGCGCGGCAAGGTGGCGGCGGTGTTCATCGATCTCCAGGAGGAGCATCGGCGGGACAAGCGCTATCTGGTCGAAGGCTATGGCGATATCCTCGCCAACGTCCAGCGGCTGCAGACAGCAGCACGAGCCAATCATGTGCCTTTGTATCACTGGGCCTATATCGTCGATCTCGCCACGGCGCGGCCGTTCCACCCGGTCGAGGCCAGCGGCAAGTCGGCATTTTCCGACAAGGACGATCCGCTGACTGCCATCTGCGCGGAAGTAGGCCCGGCGCCAGGCGAGATGATGCTGGTCAAGACCGATGCCAGCGCCTTCCGCGCGGGGCCTGCCGCCGAACGGTTGAAGGCCGATGGCATCGAGTGGCTGGTCGTTGCCGGCGTCTGGACCGAGGCCTGCATCGATGCCACCGTCAAGGATGCGGTGGCGCTCGGGTTTCGAGTGCTGCTGGTCAAGGATGCCTGCGGCAGTGGCAGCACGGCGATGCACCAGACGGCCATCCTCAACCTTGCCAACCGGCTCTATGGCGGTGCCGTCACCACCACCGACGGCGCCTGCCGGCTGCTGGCAGGCGAGACGGTCGAAGCCTGGCAGGTCGAGGGCTCGGTGCCGCTGCGCTTCAGCTATGAAAATGCTGCCCGGCTCTACGCCGAGCTCTGAGCGGGATCGCGCAGCGATGATCACCGAGGCCGAGCGACCCGGAACGAGAGGGCGCGGAAAATACCAGACGCTGCTCGATCCGGAGCTGTGGGCCTATATCGATCGGGTCAACGAGTGGTATCCGCCCGAAATCGTCTACATGCCGATCGACAGGCAGCGGGCGGTCTATGATGCCATGTGCCGGGCGTTTCGCGAGCCCTATCCACCCGGCGTCAAGGCCAGCGACAGCGCGGTTCCTGCCGGCGACCGTGCGATCCCGGTCCGGCGTTACCAGATGGCGGGCACGGCGCCGCAGGCGATGGTTGTCTATTATCACGGCGGCGGCTTCGTCCTTGGCGGCCTCGACAGCCATGACGACATCTGCGCCGAGATATGCGCCGGCACCGGCTTTGCCGTGCTGTCCGCCGATTACCGGCTGGCGCCCGAGCATCTGCATCCGGCCGCCTTCGACGATGCGCTGGCCGTATTCGAATGGGCGACGGCGACGGCCGGCCTGCCGATAGTGCTCTGCGGCGAAAGCGCCGGCGGCAATCTGGCCGCTGCGGTGGCACAGGCGACACACCGCCATCCTCGCCATGCGATCGGCCAGGTGCTGATCTATCCCGAGCTCGGCGGCCCGGAACCAGTTGGCAAAGAGAGCGCCGGCTCCTGTGTCGAGCACGCCGAAGCGCCGCTGCTGACGTTGCGCGATATCGAATTCTATCGCAACGTGCGCTCCGCAAAGGCACAGTCGCCCGACGATCCGACCTTTTCGCCACTCCGAGGCAGCAATTTCTCCGGCCTGCCGCCGACCTTCATCATCACGGCCGAGTGCGATCCGCTGTCCTCCAACGGCGAGGCCTATCGCGACCGCATCCTCGCCGCCGGCGGCCGCGCCTGGTGGCGCGAGGAGCCGCGTCTGGTGCACAGTTTCCTGCGCGCCCGCAAAACCGTTCCGCGCGCCGGTGAAGCCTTCGCCCGCGTCATTGCGGCCATCGCCGCGCTCGGCAAAGGCGACTGGCCTTACTGAAGTTGCGAAGGCCCCCTCATCCTGCCGCTTCGCGTCCACCTTCCCCTCGGGGAGAGGTCGGATTGCCCCGAATTGCCCTTCGCAATTCGGTTGGCAATCCGGGTGAGGGGGGACCTTCCGTTTGCGGAACAGCGCACAAGAACTGCGGAAGTCCGAACACTCCCCCACGGGAGCTCGCCCTATCATCCCCGAGGCAATGGCGCTCCGGCGATCGCATCCGTCCCCCGCGTTTGGCGATCGGCAGAGGTGCCCAACAACAGGGGAATGACGACAATGAAGTTCATGCTGACCGATCGAAAACTGCATCCGCAGGCCGAGCCCGTCGCCGATGGCTTCAAGAAAGGCCAGATGAACCGGCGCGAATATCTCGCCACCATGGCTGCGCTCGGCGTCAGCGCTACCGGCGCGCTGGCGCTCGGCGGGCTTGCGCCGTCACCGGCCAGGGCCGACGAGCCGAAGCGCGGCGGCATCTTGCGTGTCGCCATGAACGTCAAGGGCTGGAAGGATCCGCGCACCTTCGACGGCGTCGAGATGTCCAACGTCGCCCGCCAGTGCAACGAATATTTGGTGCGCTGGAAGCGCGACTTCACCTTCGAGCCATGGCTGCTCGAGAGCTGGGAAACCAGCGACGACGCCCGCGTGCTGACGCTGCATGTCCGCAAGGGCATCACCTGGTCGAACGGCGACACCTTCAACGCCGACGACGTGATCCACAATCTGACGCGCTGGTGCGATGCGTCCGTCGCCGGCAATTCGGTCGCCGCGCGCATGGGCGCACTGGTCAACGCCGACACCAAGAAGGCCGTCGACGGCGGCATCGAGCGCGTCGACGACGTCACCGTGCGGCTCAATTTGCCGAAGCCCGACATTTCGCTGATCGCCGGCATGGCCGACTACCCGGCGCTGATCATGCACCGCAGCTATGAAGGCGACGGCGATCCGCTGAAGGCATTGGCGATCACCACCGGGCCTTGCGAACTCGTGGCATGGGATGCCGAGGTCGGCGCCGAAGTCCGCCGCAAAGACAAGCCATGGTGGAAGGGCGAGTTCTACCTCGACGGCATCAAATGGGTGGACTACGGCTCCGACCCCAATGCGATGCTGTCGGCCTTCGAATCGGGCGAGATCGACACCGACCACGAAACCGCCTCCGACACGGTTGCGCAGACCGACTCCATGGGCCTGAGCAATTCGGAAATCGCCACCGGCTCGACCATCGTCGCGCGGTTCAATATCGGCAATCCGCCCTATGACGACATCAAGGTGCGCCGCGCCGCCCAGCTCGCCGTCGACAACGCCGCCGTGCTGAAGATCGGCATGGACAACCGCGGCAAGCCTGCCGAGAACCATCATGTCGGGCCGATGCATCCCGAATATGCCGATATCGGCCCGGCCGTCCGCAACATTGATCAAGCCAAGGCCCTGCTCGCCGAGGCCGGCAAGGCCGACCACGAATACGAACTCATCTCGGTCGACGTCGACTGGCAGAAGAGCACCGGCGATGCCATCGCCGCGCAGATGCGCGAGGCCGGGCTGAAGATCAAGCGCACCGTGCTGCCGGCCGCGACCTTCTGGAACGACTGGAGCAAATATCCTTTCTCCTGCACGGAATGGCTCGGCCGGCCGCTCGGCGTCCAGGTGCTGGCGCTCGCTTATAAGTCTGGCGCCGCGTGGAACGAGAGCGCCTACGCCGATCCGGAATTCGACAGTCTGCTCGACAAGGCGCTGGCGATGCCCGATCCCGGCGCCCGCAAGGAGCTCATGGCCAAGATCGAACAGAATCTCCGCGATTCCGGCATCATCATCCAGCCCTACTGGCGCTCGGTCTACCGCACCTACCGCAAGGGGGTGCATGGCTGCGAGCAGCACCAGTCGCTCGAGCAGCATTTCGAGAAGGTTTGGCTCGAGGCGTAGCCTTGCAGACGACCAATTGTCGGGGCCAGCGCCGCTCCTTCTTCCTTCTCCCCTTGTGGGAGAAGGTGGATTGGCGCGCAGCGCCAAGACGGTTGAGGGGTGCGGACGGAGTGCCGTCAGTATCAAGCTGGAACACCCCTCATCCACCTTCTCCCACAAGGGGAGAAGGAAGAGCCACGCCACGCCTTGAAATCTCCAATCCAAGCCGCACGGTCTCCCGCACCAGCAGGTCCAGATCGTCGCGCCGGGTGCGGTGGTTGTTGATCGCCACCCTGAGGCTATGCTGGCCATGCACCGTCGTGTCGGAAATGGCGGCGATGCCTTCTTCCTGCAGCCTCAGCATGATCTCGGTATTGAGCGCTTTCAGGCGCTCCCCGCCCAGTCCGTCCGCGCGGTAGCGAAAGCACACGATGTTGATGCTCACCGGCGCCGCCAGTGCGAGTGCTGGTTCGGCCGCGATCAGCGCGCCGAGATAATGCCCTTGCGCGATGTTCTGGTCGATCAGCCGGCTCCCAAAATCGCGCAAGCTGTGTGCGCTGCTCGCCTATCTGGCGCTGGCGCCGCATCCGGTCGGCCGCAGCCGCCTCTGCGAGCTTTTGTGGGATGTGCCGCCCCCACTGCGCCCCTATTTGGCACTCCGCAGCGTTGAAAAGTCGGGCAAAGGGGCGCGTTTCTTTCGGCCCTCGCAACGGTTGGCTGGGTTCGAAAAAATACTACAATAGATCGCGATTAGGGCGATCGTATAAGATGTGCTATCGTCGCGCCTTTTTTGTAGAGCTGGCGCAAAATTCACAACAACATAGAATATTGCTTGTACTAACTCGGCTTAATGAGAACAAAACTAAGGAAGCATTCCGGAATCTTGCTGCTGGTCACATTTCAGTATCTGCTAAGATAGCCCGTGCTGATTCCGAATTATTAAGCATTTGCAAAATTCAATCCTGCGATATTGGGATTTGTCCTTGTCATAGGCTGACACGGATGCATTTCTTGGAAGCACAGCCGCGTCAGCGGATCGTTGAAACATGCTTGGGCGGACGGGGCACTAAGCATGGAGAGGAATATTGACACTCGCTAATGCGGCGGCCCCGGCCGGGAGCGTTCGACCCGACGCAAGAGACTACGGCAACCGTCGGCTAAGTCGTCGAATGCATCGCCCACAGCCTGGCTCTCGTTTGATGGCCGGCGAAGCTTTGCCCTCCTCCGATTGGCGCCAGCCTTCGCGGCAAAAGCGGGGATCGCCGCCTGCAATGGCCTTCCGATATGGACGATGTCCGCCGCCAGCCAGTCGGAGGAATGAATCATGAAATTCGTAATCTATGCGACCTTGGCCACTGCTTTGATGGCGATCGCCGGTTGTACCACCGACGACTACGGCGGTTGTCGCGGAAAGGGCTGCCTGGCTGATCGGCCCCATAAAGGTGGCCGACAGATTGACTATCGGCCGCAGTTCGACAGGAACGGCAATCCCAACTTCGATACCAGGGGCCGTTACATCGGCTGCCATGGGCTCGGATGTAAAGTCGACGATCCTGATGACGGGGATCAAAGTATCGACGACAGACCGCAGTACGACAGAGAAGGCAATCCCAACTTCGATACGCAAGGCAACTACCAAGGCTGCCGCGGCATCGGCTGCGAGGTCGATACACCGGACGATGACAATTCATCCGACGATGACGATTCCGATTAACGGACTCGGGGGCGAACAAGGAGGAAGCCAATCATGTCTGAATTCAGCGGCCTGGTCCGGCGACATGCCAAAATCGTTATGGTCGGCCTTGCGGGGTTGGGAATGGCGCTGACGTCCGCTTTCGCTGCGAATAACGCCTGTGACGGTATAAAGGTCGAAGTGACGAAGGCGCGCAAGCAGGAATATGCCCCTCTAGTCGTCTCGGCGATGACCAATAAGTTCAAGCCCGCTCAGGCAAAGTTCTTCACGATCATGGAGAGCGGCAGCTGGAGCGCCGCCTACGTCTCCACGCCGGTGAGCGACGACGGCGTGATGTTCTTCCAGACAGTCGACGGAAAGAAGCAGTTTCGCGACGTGTGGGGCGGCTATGCCGAGCCGTCGGAAAAACCTGAACTGGTATCCTGGGCGAAGAAGCTCGGAGCGCCGCAAGACCTGGCAAAGTGTTTTGCCGAGGAAGTTACGGAACGACGGTGATGATCGCTGGAAATTGCCGCTGACCGTTGGTGCAGGGGGAGAATGATTGGTGAGCGCTCCGGGGCGCCGGGGCTCTGAGATCGACTCCAATCATCAGCTGCAGGATGTGCAAAATGCAAACCGTTCGAAAATCCAGACTGATAATGCAGCTCGCCCGTGCATTGGCAACTTCAGTGAAAATGACGGCTGTTGTGAGTGTAGCTGTCCCGCACACGATCAATGTTGCGTATGCCAGCAAATATGATCTGCCGAAACCCTATGTTTCCCGGGCTCTTAACGCGGTTCTGATACCGATCAATCACGCCTCTCGGCACCGCTACCAGATCCCGCCCAAGCTTCGCGGCGTGTATGTCCTGGCCGTTGCACCCCACGGTGTTGCCGCGCGGCAAGGCATCCGACCGGGTGATGTGCTTGCCACAGTGCGGCATCAGCCGATTTCGACGCCGCGCGATGTCGATAGGTTCGTTTGGGCCGCCCTTGCCGCGAGTGCCACCAGTTTCCTGTTTGGCGTGAACCGCGGGACAGAAGTCACAGACGTCGTCGAGGTCAACACCAACATCACCGTCAACAACTTCAACACCAACATCTCGGTCAACAATATCTCCCAATGGACGAGCGTCGACAATCGAGAGGAATGGACGCAGATCGTCGATGAGTATGACGAGGAGATGGAGGCGGGCCTCAATGACACAAGCTATCGCGGGGACGACTCGCAGCCTGGGGACGCCAGTCAGGACGCAGAAACGTCTCCTCCCGATGCCGATGACAAAAGTTCCGATGATCAGGACGATCCGAGCGATCAGAACGACGACACTGACGACGATAGTACGGATAACGATGCGTCGGATGACAGCACTGACAACAATAGTTCCGACGATCAGGACGATTCGAGCGATCAGAATGACGATGCAGACCCAACGGACGGTGGTGATGGCGACAACAACACCGACACTGACGACAACAGCTCGGATGACGATGCGACGGATGACAGTACCGACGACGCTGCCGGATCGAACGACGACGATGCCAACTAGCAGCCGACCGGGCCGGCAGTTCTAAACAGAGGTCAACCGATGAAAACCGCGACGCTGACCATTGCCATGGTCCTGGCCATGCCGGCTTTCGTTTTTGCCCAGGACAAGTGCTACGACGCCGCCAAGGATCAGGCAGCCGCGAACGAGTGCGCCGATGCCGCGTCCAAGAAATCCGACAACAAGCTCAACGAGCTTTACAAGCAGATTGAAACCCGCGTGAAGGATGATGTGGATACCAAGACGCTTTTTG
The DNA here is from genome assembly GCF_040319695.1 of Mesorhizobium sp. M0898. Taxonomy (NCBI): domain Bacteria; kingdom Pseudomonadati; phylum Pseudomonadota; class Alphaproteobacteria; order Hyphomicrobiales; family Phyllobacteriaceae; genus Mesorhizobium; species Mesorhizobium sp. M0898. Next base: position 8,699 of record NZ_JAMYOE010000044.1, read on the forward strand.
TTCAAGCACAGCGCGATTGGGTCAAATTTCGCGACGCGGAGTGCAGTTTCCAGACCGTGGGAGCGGCCGGAGGAAGTGTAATGCCAATGCTCGTCGCGCAGTGCATGGACAGCCTGACGCAATCCCGTGTCAAAGACTTCGAGGATTACCTGAAATGCCAGGAAGGCGATCCGAGCTGCCCCGTTCCGGCAGCGAACACATCACATGCCGCACCTGCGGTGGCCGAAGAGACCGTCCCTGTCCAGGCTGCCGGCCCGATACTTATTCCATTGCAACACGTCAGGGAATACGGAACCGACGGTGGTTATCACAAACTCGGGATCATGGTGGGCATCAATAGTGCCAAGCCTCGTCTGTTCGAATTCGACACCGGGTCGGATGAGTTCAACGCGGAGATCGATTCGAGCGTCCCTGGCGTAAAGCCGGTGCCCGGCAGCAAGCCCGCAATGTACGCCTATGGTGACGGCACCTATGGCGATTGGGTACAACAGGTACGGTTCGACAGCCTGTCTTTTTACGATCCGGATGATGCGTGGGAGCCTGTCGTAACCTTCGACGGCGGCTTTAGCGCTGCTCGGGTGGTGGATTACGTCTACACCAAGGGTTTCGGCGACCTCGAGGATGTGAAATTGATGCAGAAGCCCGTTGGTCAATACGGCGATACGCCAGTCTATGCGGATCTTAATGCGCGCGAGAGAATGCAGAAAGGCGAACCCGGTGGTTCGACGACGTTTTACGGCATCTTTGGAGCCGCCGATTTTATCTTTCCAGGAGACCAGACCAGTGCCCCCGGCGGTCAAACCCGAAGCGGCTATGTGGTCTCTGCCAATGCAAATCTTGGAAAAAGGAAGACGACACCGGGCTGCGGTCCGTGCCTGACGCTGAATTTGTCCCCCAGTCTGAGATCCCAGTTTACGGCCCTGACGCCGTGGGGCGAAGGGGATTTTCAGGCTTACCAGAGACGATTCCCGCGATCAGGCGCGAATGCATCCAATGAGTACGAAGGGTCTTACCGTTATACGATTTCTTTTGACCATAAGGGAAAGAAGCAATCGGTTGATTTCAGCGGACCCGTCTTATTGGATACAGGAACAGCGACATTTGTTCATATTACGAATGAAGATACTTTAAATAAGCTAAAGTCGAAAGGTTTTAAAATTGATAAATACAGTTCTGGCATAATAAACTTCAAGTTTTTTGGATTTGACGATAGTTTCAACAACAGGGAATACAGCGATGTCGTTATCGATCGCCAAAGCGATGAGGAGAGAGGCCATGGAATTTGGGTCGGCCTACCCTTCTTTCAGTCCAATTCCGTGATGTATGATCTGGAGAACAAAACAACCGCCTATTCACCCTATTTTGTCAGCGCTGCCGACTTTACGACAGACGCGGCTGTCAAGGATCAAGTGCAGCTCAACCGAGTGAACGGCGAAATGGGCAGCGACGGATGGCTCGGATTGGCCGGGAACATCTTCGGCGCCGGCGACTTCACGATCGAGAAGGACGCGGACGTGCGCATGACCGGGGCCAATACCTACACGGGCACAACCCACATCGCGGCCGATGGCTATCTTACTCTGGCCGGGCCGGGCAGCATCGAGCATTCCTCGCGCGTCATAGTCGACGGTGTGCTCAACATCGATCAGAAAGGAAACCACCTGAAGCCCTGGGGAGTGGCGCACTCCCTGAACGATACGGCCATTCGCAACCTTGGCGGTAAAGGCGAGGTCTATCTGGGCGCGGGCAGACTGATCCTGACAGCAGCCGACGGGCAATTTGATGGAACCATCGCGGACTTTGATGACGCCGGCGACAGCGGCGGCCTCGTTGTTGCCGGTGGCAAGCTGACGCTGAGCGGCAAGAACAAATATTCGGGCATGACGGAAGTGGTGGCGGGAGCGGAGTTGCACGTGACCGGCTCTTTGACCGGTGACGTTTCCGTCTCGGGACTGCTTGTCGTTGACGGAGAGGTCTCCGGCGAAGTCATGGTCAAGGAGGGCGGCACGCTGACCGGCTCAGGAAAGGTCGGCAACGTCACGGTCGCCGAAGGTGGCAAAGCTGATCCAATGAAAACCAGATAATCGGGCCATGGGCCGATCGTGGCAATAACGGACAGCTGACGAGAACATAGGGCGGGGCTGAGCAACTTAAGAGCTTGACTGCAATCGGAAAGGGAAATCGATGAAAATAGCGATATTGACTGCTGCCGTGGTTCTGGCTGCGCCGACATTCGCCCTTGCCAAGGACAAGTGCGCCGATGCCAAGGATCAGGCCACCATGAATCAGTGCTTCGGTGCCGAGTTCCAGAAATCCGACAAGAAGCTCAATGAGCTTTACAAGCAGATCGAAGCCCGCCTGAAGGACGATGCGGATACCAAGAAGCTTCTTGTTCAGGCACAGCGGGATTGGGGCAAGTTTCGCGACGCGGAGTGCAGTTTTCAGACTGCTGGATCGGCCGGAGGAAGCGTAATACCGATGCTCATCGCGCAATGCATGGACGGCCTGACGCAATCCCGTGTCAAAGCCTTCGAGGGTTACCTGAATTGCAAGGAAGGCGATCTGAGTTGCCCCGTTCCGGCCGCGAACTGACACGTGCTGCAACTTATTTGATCATGATGAAGCCGGCGGCGAGCATGACGTCGCTGCCAGATATGAACAATGCGAGGGGCATCATCACTGCGTGGGGACTTGAAGGAGGTGGATTGTGAAACGCTGCGGATCATCGCTCGCAATGGCGATTGCGGCATCTGTGCTGCTGGCATCTGCCGTGCCGGCAACAGCCCAGGATGACATGGGCTTCGACGTCAACGTCACGCTGTCCAAGAAAGCAGCCGCCAAGCTCGCGGCTGAAAAGGAGGGAATCGTCGTCTTCGCCTCCTATTACGGCGACCCCAAGCCGAGCGCCGCGAAGCACGCCAACGAAGTCGGCCTGATCGATCTCACACCGCACGACGAAGAGGTGGAGATACCGGGCACAGGCGGCCACGCCCGCATCAGCGGCGCCAAGGTCGACGCAAAGCGTCTCGACTGGCTTGCCGGCCCTCCCGATGTCAACGTCAACGTTGCGTCGGCGCGCAAGAGCAGCTCGGTCAATCTGCTCGGCTGCGATTTCATCGACGGTCCACTCAGCAACGTCCAAAGGGCGCCCGTGACGCTTCATTGCGGATTGATCGAAGAACATGTGGACACGAAGTTGAAGCCATAAGGCTCGCAAAAGTCATGCGCGTCCCCGGCGCCAACGGATCGGCGGCACGACCTGACCTACTTCAGGGAGGAGATATTCATGCGCCCACTGTTCGCTATCTGTGTCTGCCTGGCTATCATGTCCTTGTCTGCAGCCGCCCATGCCGAGCGCCGTTGTGGCTGGTACTCCAGCCCGACCCCCGGCAACCTCGTCCTGACCGACAGTGACGGGGATTGGTGGATCCAGATGCAGGGACGCCCGGATCCCAAGGGCATCGACAATGTGCCGGCCTTTGACGAGCGGCAATTCGTCGAGACCAATGTGCCTGGTTCGGGTCACGGCTACGGATGTGCGTGCATGAACGTCGTAACCAACGCCAAGCAACAGAAGATCACCAGAGTGATCTCGGGCCAAATCCTTCCGCTGCTGCGCTGTCGCAACGACAGATCGCTGCCTAACCCGGACGGATAATTGTTGGATATCTTGTGGATACCATGGCTGACGGTAGGCAGCTTAGAGCATTGGATCAAGAAAAAGCCCGGCAAACCGGGCTTTTTCTTGGGTCTCTGAAACCGCATCAATCGGTTCGAAACGGGAATTTGGTGCCCAGAAGAGGACTCGAACCTCCACTCCTTGCGGAACACGGACCTGAACCGTGCGCGTCTACCAATTCCGCCATCTGGGCTGGTGCGCGCTCATTAAGCGGGCGAGGGATGAGTGTCAACGCGCTTTTTTGAAAGCCGCGTTCCTTCTCCGGCTCAATGCTCCAGCACTTCCTTCGACGCCACCGTGGAATCGGCGTTGAGCGTGTAGATGATCGGCACACCGGTGCCGAGCTCGAGCTTGACGATCTCCTCGCCCGATTTGCCGTCCAGCGCCATGATCAGCGCGCGCAGCGAATTGCCGTGCGCCGCCACCAGCACGGTGCCGCCGCGCAGCACATGCGGTTGCAGATCGTGCAGGTAATAGGGCCAGACGCGCGCGCCGGTGTCCTTCAGGCTTTCACCGCCGGGCGGCGGCACGTCATAGGAGCGGCGCCAGACATGCACCTGCTCCTCGCCCCATTTCTTGCGCGCATCATCCTTGTTGAGGCCGGAGAGATCGCCATAGTCGCGCTCGTTCAGCGCCTGGTCGCGAATGGTCTCGAGGTCGCTCTGGCCAACGGCGTCGAGAATATGCTGGCAGGTCTTCTGCGCCCGGATCAGCGACGACGTGAAGGCGATGTCGAACTTCATGCCGCGCGCCCTGAGCTTGGCGCCGGCCGACTTGGCCTCGGCATGGCCCAGTTCGGTCAGGTCGACGTCGCGCCAGCCGGTAAATAGGTTCTTCAGGTTCCATTCGCTCTGGCCGTGGCGCACGAGCACGAGAGTTCTCGACATATTTGCTCCTTCAAATCTTGTGGATCAGCCAAATCTTGTGGATCAGCCAAATCTGTGGATCAGCTTGTCAGGCCGAGCACGTCCCGCATCGAATAGAGGCCCGGCTTGCGGCCGCGCGCCCACAGGGCTGCCTTGACCGCGCCGCGGGCAAAGATCGCCCGGTCCTCGGCATGATGGGCAAGCGTGATGCGCTCGCCGGTACCGGCCAGCACCACACTGTGCTCGCCGACCACCGAGCCGCCGCGCAAGCTGGCGAAACCGATCGAGCCTGCCTTGCGCACGCCGGTATGGCCGTCGCGCACGCGAACATCGTTGCCGGCAAGTGCTACGCCGCGCCCGGCAGCGGCGGCCTCGCCGAGCAGCAGCGCCGTGCCCGACGGCGCATCGACCTTGTGCCGGTGGTGCATTTCCAGGATCTCGATGTCGAAATCGTCGGCATCGAGCGCGCGCGCCGCCTGCTCAACCAGCACCGCCAGCAGATTGACGCCGAGGCTCATATTGCCTGACTTGACCACCGTCGCGTGCCGCGCCGCCGCCGCGATCCTGGCATTGTCTTCAGCCGAGCAGCCGGTGGTGCCGATGATATGGGCGATGCGCGCCTGCGCCGCATAGCCGGCGAATTCGACGGTCGCTGCCGGCGTGGTGAAATCGAGCACGCCGTCGGCCTTGGCGAAGGCCGGCAGCGGATCGTCGCCGATCGCCACGCCGAGCCTGCCGACGCCGGCCAGCTCGCCGGCATCCTTGCCGAGATGTGGCGAACCGGCCGGCGCGATGGCGCCGGCGACACGCGCGCCCGGTATCGTGTGGATGGCGCGGATCAGCGCCTGGCCCATGCGGCCAGCCGCGCCCACCACCACCAGGCCCATTTCACTCACGGTCGGCGTGTCGCTCATGAATGTCTCCCGACCGCCTTTTTCGCGTGATCATTTTGCGCCGCAGTCTGGATTGGCTTGGCGTCATCGACAAGCCCCAGCCCTTTCCTGCCTTGCACCCGATGGAACCGGGCATAGACGCTGTGCGGGTCGGCCATCAGCGAGGCATGCGTGCCCTGTTCGACCAGCCGGCCCTGCTCCAGCACGATGATATGGTCGGCATTGACCACCGTCGACAGCCGGTGCGCGATGACAATGGTGGTGCGCCCTTCCATGACATGGGTCAGCGCTTCCTGGACGCGGGCCTCGGCCTCGTTGTCGAGCGCCGAGGTCGCTTCGTCGAGCAGCAGGATCGGCGCCTGCCGAACGATGGCGCGTGCAATCGATACGCGCTGGCGCTGGCCGCCCGACAGCGTCACGCCATTCTCGCCGACCGGCGTGTCGTAGCCTTGCGGCTGCTGGCGAATGAAATCGTGTGCCGCGGCCTGTTGGGCGGCGCGTTCAATCTCTGCGTCGGTGGCGCTCAGCCTGCCGTAGCGGATGTTGTCGCGGATGGTGCCTTCTAACAGATAGGGCTGCTGCGATACATAGGCGATCGAGCCGCGCAGCGAATGCTTGGTGACCTTTGAAATGTCCTGGCCGTCGATTTCGATCCTGCCCGACTCGACATCGTAGAAGCGCTGCAGCAGCGCAACCAGCGTCGTCTTGCCAGCGCCCGAGGCTCCGACGATGGCGGTCACCTTGCCGGCGGCGGCGACAAAGGTCAGATCCTGCAGGACCGGCGCCTCTTCGACATAGCGGAAGGACACGTTGTTGAAGCGCACTTCGCCAGAGGTGAATTTCGCCTCGGCGGCTGCCGGCACGTCACCTTGCTGCGGCTCGAGGTCGAGAAGCTCGTAGATCATGCGCGCATTGACCAGCGACTTTTCCATGCCAACCTGCATACGCGCCAGCCGCCTGGCCGGATCATAGGCAAGCAGCAGGGCGGTGATGAAGGCAAACACCGCGCCCGGCGGCTGGCCGCCGACGGTCGCCCGGTAGCCGGAATAGGCGATGACGCCGGCGACGGCGAAGCCGGCCAGCATGTCGGAGATCGGCGTCAGCCGTTCCGAGACGCGGGCGATCTTGTTTGCCCGCTGCTCGGCGCCGGCGACCAGGCCGCCGATGCGGCGCGACAGCTCGTCTTCCAGGGTGAAGGCCTTGACGATGGCGATGCCTTGCGTCGCTTCCTGCATGGCGCCGATCAGCCGCGAGTTGATCTGCACCGATTCACGGGTGATGCGACGCACCCGGCGCATCAGATAGGTGACACTGTAGATCAAGGGCGGGCCGATCAGCAGCGACATCGCCGAGAGCATCGGGTCCTGCCAGATCATGACGCCGACTAGCGCGACAAGCGATACCGCATCGCGCGCCAGCGATGTCAGCGTCATCGACAGGAGATCGCGGATGCCGTTGACGTTCTCGTTGATCTGCGCGGCGAGCCGGCCCGAGCGGGTGTCATTGAAGAAGCCGACGCCGAGCTTCATCAGATGGTCAAAGATGCGGCGTTGATAGCGCGCCACCAGATTGTTGCCGATTTTGGCCAGCGTCACTGCCTGGCCGTAGCTGGCCAGGCCGCGCAGCATAAAGGCGGCCAGGATCGACACGCTGATCAGCGCGATAAGATCGCCGCGCCGTTGGTAGAAGATCTGATCGATGACATCCTTCATGATCCAGGCTGTGAAGGCGGTCGTCGCCGCGATCGTCACCAGGCACAGCACGGCAAGAGCATAGTACCAGCGATAATCGCGGCTGTTCTCGGCGATGATGCGGCGGATCACCGCCACGATCTCGCTGGGACGGACTTTCCCTTTGGTTGGTGCTGGAATTGTCACGTTGGAGCGCTTTGTGGTTTCGGTTCGGCCGGACTGCAATTCGGCAACCTCTTAACGCCCCGATGGCGGCTTGCCTATGGCCGGGGACGGCGAAACTTCGTCGCGGCGCAGCTTGTGTCCTAAACCCGCCAGCGCCGCCCCGCCGTCTGCACGCCGAACAGCGACGGATTTCTGGCATAGGCGGCCAGCCCTAAAAGCGCCGCAAGCGGATGGGTGATGACGTAGACCGGCATGCCGCGCATCAGGGCGCTGTGCGGCGCCTTGTCCTCGAAGGCGGCGCGGAAATTGCCGGTGCGCAGCGCCGGCAGGATTTTTTGCGCGATGCCGCCGGTGAGAAACACGCCGCCGCGGCTCATGAACACCAGAGCGAGATCGCCGGCTGTGCGCCCTAGGCAAGTGACGAAGATCGACAGCGCCTCTTCGGCCACCGGATCGTTCTTTGCCAGCGCCGCGGCGGTGACCTCGGCAGGCGTTGTAAAGGGCGACGGCTTGCCGTCCGCCTTGGCCACCGCCCGGTAGGCATTGACCAGGCCGCGTCCGGACAGGATCTGTTCGCCGGAGATGCGGCCCTCGAGCTTCTCGATATGCGGAAACACCTGGAAATCGCGCGGTGAGCGCGGGCCGATATCCATATGGCCGCCCTCGCCGGGCACCGGTATCCAGTGATGCAGCGCATAAACCAGCCCGGCGACACCGAGCCCGGTTCCCGGGCCGAGCACCACCCGCCCGGAATTCGGTTCCGGCTCGTCGCCGCCGATCTTTTCCATATGCTCTTCGCCGAGCGCGACGACAGCCAGCGCCTGTGCCTCGAAGTCGTTGAGCACCACGACGTCGCTGAAACCGAGACTGGCGAACATCTGTCTCGGCTTGACGATCCATGGGCAATTGGTAAGCGGGATCTCGTCGCTTTCGACAGGACCGGCTACCGCCAGCACAGCTGAATTCGGCCGGACCGACGAGCGGTCGAGCACGGCCGACTGGATCGCCTCGTCAATCGTATTGAAGTTGGCGGTCTGGACGATGGTCGGCTCGCCGGCCTCGGAATTCGCGTCTAGTACGATCGAGAAGCGCGCATTGGTGCCGCCTATGTCGCCGATCAGGATCGGAAATCGCAACAGAGTGTCGTCGTCGCTTACGCCTGGCATGCTCTCGTCCGTTCCCGACGCGTATCGCCGTTCTCTCGTTGACTAGCGCATGACCGCAAAAAGGGAAATCGGTTTTCGAAGTGGAGATGCACGGATGCAGACAGCGAACACGCTGCCCGCATCAGTGCCCCGGTCGTGGCCGCGGCAGCGGAATGCCGATCTCGGGCGTCGCCACAAAGGCGTTCGCCGAGGCCGGAAGCGCTGCCGCGCCGGCTGCGACCGTCGGCGGCGGCGAAGACTCTGCCGCGGGAGCAGGTACGGCCGCGATCGGCACGCCGTCGCCATAGTAGGTGACTGCTTCCGCCGACGGCGGAGCTGGCGCGTCGAGCACGAACTGGCATTGCCTGGGCAGGTTCGCCATGGTCATCAGGTCGCGTGCCTTCGGCTTGTCCGGGTTCTTGTTGGGGCGCCACGGCTCCTCGGTGAACCACCAGGCCAGCGCCTGGTCGCAGCCATCGCCTGGCGCCGTCGCTTCCTGTGCCTTGCAGTCGGGTGATCCAGCCTGGCAGCCGATGCGAATGTGGAAGTGGTAGTCGTGGCCCCAGAACGGCCTAACCTTGCGCAACCAGCTACGGTCGCCTTTGACCGTGTCGCAGAGCTTCTTCTTGATCCCGGGATTGACCAGGATGCGCTCGACTTCGGGATAGCTCGCGGCGCGCTTCAACAACCGCGTGTGCATCGGCGTCCACAGCCCGTCCTTCACCAAATGGGTCTTTTCATCGACCATCAAGGTAGCGCTGATGTTTTCGCGCTCTTCGGCCGAGAGCTTACGGTCGGGCATCGGCGTCAGCCAGATGTCGGCGTCGAGGCCGATCTGGTGCGAGGCATGGCCGGTCAGCATCGGACCGCCGCGCGGTTGCGAGATGTCGCCGATCAGCAAGCCCGGCCAGCCGTCGGCAGCGGCATCGCGCGACAGTTTCTCGATCAGCGCGATCATTGCCGGATGGCCCCAGCGGCGATTGCGCGACGGTCGCATCACCTCCCAGTGCCGGCCGTCCATGGGTAGGGCGACGCCGCCGGAAAAACAGCCTTTGGAATAAAAGCCGATCGATTGCGCTGCTGCGAGTGCTGGCAGCTTTTTGGCGCCGAACAGGTCCTTTGCCCGTTGCTCGGCGCTCCCTGGCTGCGTTGCAAGCACCGCCAAGCCGGCGATGGCCAGTACTGCCGTCAGCAGCAGCGTTTTGCCCGGCAAGGCTCGCGCTAACGTCTTCCCCAAGCTGGACCCCTCCGCGATTTGAACCGCATCATACCATAGCCCGCGCAACGTATCGATCATGACCGTTTCATCGGGCTGCGCGCCTCGCCGTCGCGCCAGTCGCCGCTCGCCCACATGGCATCGAGCGCCGAGCGATAGTCGGGAAAGCGAAAGCCATAACCGGCCGCCTTGATTGCCGCGTTGGCGACACGCTTGTTCTCGCTGTAGAAAGACCGCGCCATGGGCGAAAGTTGGGCGGTCTCGAACGGAATTTCGGGCGGCGGCTCGATGCCCATCAATTGGGCGGCATAGGCGACGACGTCCTGCGGCGGCGCCGGCAGGTCGTCGGTGACGTTGAAGATGCCGCCGCGATTGCCCTCGGCGAGATGCCAGAGCGCACCGGCAATATCGTCGCAATGGATGCGGTTGAACACCTGGCCCGGCTTGACCAGCCGCCGCGCAGTGCCGTTTTCCAGGTTGACCAGGGCGTTGCGGCCCGGCCCGTAAATGCCGGAAAGCCGCAGGATCGCCACCGGCCGGTGGATGTCATGGCCCAATTGTAGCCAATCCTGCTCGGCTGCAACACGCATCACCGACCGCTTCGACAACGGCCGGCATTCGGCGGCCTCGTCCACCCAATTGCCGCCACGGTCGCCATAGACGCCGACGGTGGAGAGATAGGCGATCCATTCGAGCTCCGGCATGTTGGCCGCGATCTCCTCGCGTGCCGCGCCCAGCATCGGGTCGCCGGCCTTGTCCGGCGCGACCGAGACGACGAGATGGGTTGTCTTCCCAAGGGCATCGCCGATTTCGGAGGTCAGCGTGCCATCGAAACGCAGCGGCACGATACCGGCTTGCCGCAGCGCCGCGAATTTTTCCAGCGACCGTGTTGTACCGAAGATCGTTGTGTCGGCATCCCTGTTGGCGCGGGCGAAGGCCCTGCCCGAATAACCGGCGCCGAAGATGAAAATCTGCTTTTTTGTCATGTATGCGCCTCGATCGGCTTTGGCAGGGCCAGAAGCCATTCGCCTCTCACCGCCTCGTCATGTTCTGCTTGCAAAGCGGCTGCGGCACGTTCGGCGAACTCCCGACCCGGCACCAGCCGCGACAGCGCCCATACCGCAGCTCCGCGAACCAGGGGCGAGGCGTCGTCGAGCAGCGCGCGAACGGCGCCGGCCAGCGACAAGTCCTGGGAATTGCCGGCCGCTATCAGCACGTTTCGGATAAAACGGTCGCGGCCGATGCGCTTGATCGGCGAGCCCGAAAAAAGCGTGCGGAAGGCAGTGTCGTCGAGACGCAGCAGCTCGGCGAGCGGCGGTTCGCGCAAGTCCGCGCGGGCGGCAAGCTTTGCCTCCGAAGCGGCTTGGGCGAACTTGTTCCACGGGCAGGCGGCCAGGCAGTCGTCGCAGCCATAGATGCGATTGCCGATCTTTTCCCGGAACTCATGCGGGATCGGTCCTTTGTTCTCGATGGTGAGGTATGAAATGCAGCGCCGTGCATCGAGCCGGTAAGGCGCCGGAAAGGCGTCCGTCGGGCAGGCGTCGAGGCAGGCTCGGCAGGAGCCGCAATGATCGTTCTCAGGCGCGTCCGGCACCAGCTCGGCCGTCGTGAAGATGGTGCCGAGGAACAGCCAGGAGCCATGCGCGCGGCTGACCAGGTTGGTGTGCTTGCCTTGCCAGCCGAGGCCGGCCGCCTCGGCCAGCGGCTTTTCCATCACCGGCGCGGTGTCGACAAACACTTTCACGTCCCCGCCGGCGCGCGCCACGATCTTGCCGGCGATCTCCTTCAGCCGGCCTTTCATCACGTCATGATAGTCGCGGTTCTGCGCATAGGCCGAGATCGCGCCGCGGTCGCGCTTTGCCAGGATGTCGCGTGGGTCGTGGTCGGGCCCGTAATTCATCGCCAGCACGATGATCGAGCGGACCTCTGGCCAAAGCGTTGTCGGTTTGCCTCGCCGCTCGAGCGTTTCGGCAATCCAGCCCATCGATCCGTGAAAGCCGTCGGCAACGAATTCGGCCAGCCGTTCCGGCGCCTGCGGAATCGCATCGGGCGTGGTGACGGCAACGGCGTCGAAGCCGGCATTCCGCGCCTCGCGGTCGATCAGCGCGCGCAGCTTTGCCGTATCAGAAATCGAGATCCGCATAATGTGACACCGGCGACAGGCCGCGCACCCGGTCGGACAGAAGCGGCCGGAACGAAGGCCGTGATTTCACCCTTGTATACCATTCGCGCGCGGCGCTGTGTTCGCGCCAGTCGATCTCGCCGAGATAGTCGAGCACCGACAGTGCCGCCGCCGCCGCGAGATCGGCATAGGTGACCTTGTTGCCGGCCAGCCAATGACGGGTGCCGGCCAGCCAGTTGGTGTATTTCATGTGCTGGCGGATATTGGCGCGGGCGGCGCGGATCGCCGCCGAATCGGGCGAGCCGCCGCCTGCCGTTTCCGGCATGACCGGCTTCAGGACGCGCTCGCGCACCAGGTGCCGGGTAACCTCGCTTTCCGCCTTGTTGAGGTACCAATCGGTCAGCCGTCGGATTTCGGCGCGCTCCATCGGATCCTCGGCGAACAGCCGCTTGTCGCGCTTGAGTACCCCGCGCGTCTCGTCGAGATATTCGGCAATGACCACTGCGCCGACGATCGGCACGTCGCCTTCGGCGAGCAGGATCGGCAGCGTGCCGGCCGGGTTCAGCGCCAGGAACTCCTTGCGCCGCGTCCACGGCTTCTCTTCGATCAGCGCCAGTTCCTCGCCATACTCGCCAAAGGCGAGGCGGACGAAGCGGCAGCTGGCGAACATCGGATGGTGGAAAAGCGTCAGCATGGTCCCGCGATAATAGAGCGCACTGGCAAATCGCCGGCTGCGCCGGTAAGTCTTGGCCGCCCGATTCAGGGGCTGTCAGGGTGCTGCGACCTATAGGGGGAGTTCCGCGCCGTGACAAGCAAGCCCTTTTCTCACGCCCTCACTCCAACGCCGAGGTTGCCATGGAAAGCCAGACCGTCGTCGAAGCGCTGCTGCTCGGCATGCTCGAGGGCCTGACCGAGTTTATTCCGGTGTCTTCAACCGGTCATATCCTGCTTGCCGGCCATTTCCTCGGCTTTCATTCGACCGGCAAGGCCTTCGAGATCCTGATCCAGCTCGGCGCCATATTGGCGATTCTCAGCGTCTATTTCCGCCGTCTCTGGAAGATGCTGCTCGAGCTGCCCTACGATCGGCTGACGCGGCATTTCGTCCTTGGCATCCTCATCGCATTCCTGCCGGCGGCCATTATCGGCGCGCTGGCGCACGATTTCATCAAGACGGTGCTGTTCGAATCGCCGCGGCTGATCTGCATCATGCTGATCATCGGCGGTGTCATCCTGCTGCTGGTCGATCGCATGAAGCCGAAGCCCTATTACCACGATGTCGAGCGGTTTCCGACCAGGCTTTATCTGCAGATCGGGCTGTTTCAGTGCCTGTCGCTGATCCCCGGCACGTCGCGCTCGGGTTCGACCATCGTCGGCGCGCTGCTGCTCGGGGTCGACAAACGGGCGGCGGCGGAATTCTCCTTCTTCCTTGCCATCCCGACGATGGTCGGCGCCTTCGCCTTCGACCTGTTCAAGAACCGCAATGTGCTGAGCAGCGCCGACCTGCCCATCATCGCCGTCGGTTTCGTCGCCGCCTTCGTCACCGCGCTAATCGTCGTGCGCTTCCTGCTCGACTACGTCTCGCGCCATGGCTACGCGCTGTTCGGCTGGTGGCGGCTGGTCGTCGGCATCGTCGGCCTGGCGGGGCTGGCCATCTGGGGATGAGCCGGCGCGGATAGCGCAATCCCAGCCGGAACTCTATTCTTGCCCGAAGTCGAGCCATACGATCTTGTGGACGTATGGTTGGCAGGGGGAATGCGTGAGCGAAGTTCTTGACGCCCTCGTTATTGGCGCCGGTCCGGCGGGACTCGGCGTCAGCTACTTCTTGAAACGGCAGGGCCGCGACCACCGTGTACTCGATCGAGGCCGGATCGGCGAAACGTGGCGAACGCAGCGGTGGAACTCGTTTCGACTGAATTCGCCGACCATTCGCTCCATCTTACCCGGTGATTCCTACGAGGGGCCCGAGCCGTGGGGCGCGATAACCCACCACGAATTTGTCGCGTATCTCGAAGGCTATGCCGAGCGGCACCGCCTGCCGGTAAGCACCCAAACTCCGGTGCAAGAGCTGACGAGAGACGACGGGATCTTTCGCATCACCACGACGGACGGGGCATTTCTGGCGCGCAATGTGGTGATCGCCACCGGCGACCAGAATCGGCAGGTCCGGCCAGCAGGGTCGGCGGATTTGCCAACCGCAATTCGCCAAGTCGATTCCTCGGCTTATCGCAACCCGGCCGAGTTAGAGAGTGGCGCGGTGCTGGTGGTCGGCAGCGGTCAGTCGGGCGGCCAGATCGCCGAGGATCTGGCGCTGGCCGGACGTGCGGTCTTTTTGGCGACCAGCCGCAACGGCCGTTGGGTGCGGCGCTACCGCGGGGGCAACATACTTAAATGGCTGACGCTGTCCGGTTTTCTCGACGTTCCGCGCAAGGAACTCGTCCTCCCCTCCGGCAAGCTGCAGGCCCGCGCGCTGGTCGGCGCGACCCATACGATCAGCCTGCAATCGCTGAGTGCACAGGGCGTGGTGCTGCTCGGCCGCTTCAGGGGTGTGGAGAACGGCAACCTCGTCTTCGGCGACGAGCTCGACGACCATATGCGATTTGCCGACGAGGTCTCCGCGAATGCCAAGCGCCTGGTTGACGAGTACATCGAGCGCGCCGGCCTCGAAGCGCCACTGGCCGAGGATGATCCAGCCGAGACGATTGAACCGCGCTTGCCCGATCCTCCGATCCGCTCCCTCGACTGGACGGCGAGCGGCATCAGATCAGTGATCTGGTGCACCGGCTTCACCGGCGATTTCTCATGGGTTCGGCTTCCCGGCGCGCTCGATGCAGCCGGCCAGCCCGTCCACGAGGATGGCGTCGGCGTTGTTCCAGGTCTCTTTTTCGCCGGCCTCGATTTCGGATCGACGCGGAAGTCGGGCACCATACCGGCCATTCCAGAGGAGGCGGCCGCCGTCGTGGAGCGACTCGTCCAAGCGGGAGCCGACTTGCCACGGAACGACGTCTAAACGAGCCGTCGAACGCGGGTTCTTGAACGTGCAAGAACATGACAGCTCTGGCGCGATCAAGACGACGCACGCTGCCTTTTGTCGAAGCGCACCGACAATTTTCCGTAGTCCGATTGGTGCGACAGCCAGAAATCGCCGGCACCTTCGATACGGCGCTCCGATTCGTGGCCGACTGCATCCATTGCCTCCATCAACGTGCGGCGGCCTTGACCTCGGCGTCTTGACCTCGGCTGGTCGTCGTCGTGCTGACAGCACTGGCAATATGGGGTGAGCCGGCGCAGTCGTTCGGAATGGTCGACCCGGAGACGCCAAAGGAGGTGCATCAAGGCGCGCGATCGGTCAGCGCGTTCGCACCTTCCTCCGCGGCGCAATGTGCGCAGCAGTAGATGATGTCATCCTGTTCGACGCCATGTCCGATGATCCGGCATCCGCAATGCGGGCATATCGGAGCAAGTTTCTGGACCGCGCATTCGAAGCTGTCGAACGTGTAGGTCTCCTCGGCCATCGTCACTTTGAAAGCCTTGTCGTAGTCATTCCCGCATTGATCGCATCTGGCCATAGTTCGTTTCCTTCTTTCACGGCTTCAAGCTCGACCAACCTGTCGCGCGGCGATAGGTTCCCGCCAGGATCAGGGGGCCGTCCTAAGGCGGAGACGAGCGCGAGCCTACGCCACGGCGCTGTTCGATCGCACGGATCACCTCGTCGATATCCCGCGGCTCGATGTCGAGTTCCTTCAGGCCAGGCGCGTCGATTGCTGCCACATTGTCCTGACGCATAAGATCGATCTGGTTGCGCGTTATGGGGGCAGCCGGGAGGAGTTCCGCGACGCCAGCCAAGGCGTTCCATACCGCAAACGGCACCGGCATCAGCTTGACGTGCGTATCGAGCTGTCGGGCGATCTCCCGAAGCAGTTCCTTATAGGTATAGATGCGCGGGCCACCGAATTCGAATATGGATGAACCCGTGTGGGTTCGCCCGTCGATCAGCCGGCTCACTGCTTCGGCGACGTCTGCCACATGGACCGGCTGAAGCCGTGTGCCACCATCGCCGAACAGCGGATAGACCGGCAGGAGGCGTATCATCCTCACAATGGTCGTGAGGAAAGCGTCGTCAGGTCCTGTCATGACGGCGGGACGCACAATGAAAGCGCCGGGAAATGCGCTTTCCACGGCACCTTCTCCGCGCCCACGCGCCCTTATGTAATTCGAATCCGATTGAGGATCGGAGCCGATCCCTGAAATCAGGACGAACTGGTCGATCGCGCGGTCGCGCGACGCGGCAGCGAGATCGGCCGCGGCTTTCACATGCACGCGTTCAAAGGTCTGGACGCCGTGCTCGACGTAAAGACTGACAGCATTCACGACCGCCTGTGATCCGGTAATGGCCGACCCGATCGAGGACGCATCCAATATATCCGCCTCGACTGCCTCGGGCATCCTTGTAATCGAGGAAAAGACCAGGGCCACGCGAGCTGGATGGCGAGATGCAGCGCGCACCGTGAAACCTCTTTCCAGGAGCCGCTTCACGATCCTGCGCCCGAGAAAGCCGGTTCCGCCGAACACGGTGACGATCCGTACCGGGTTGAGATCGTCGGGATCCATTTGCCTCGCCATCCCTTTGTCCTCGCATAGCTGCCACGAGGATTGCCCTGGCCGGCATTTGAACCAGCCCGTCGAACATCAGGACGATTGGGGAACAACGCAGGAACGCTTTTGTTCCAGTCAGCGCTGGGCGGATGCTTGACAGATCGGCAAACCATGATCTGAACCGCAGGCGCAGCAAAACGGCCCCACTTCGGGAATAGCCTAGTTCCGCCCGTAGAAAACGTTCTCGACATGCACCGGCCAGCGCCACGGCAGCACCGCCACCATGTCGAAGCGCACCGATAATTTTCCGTAGTCGGATTGGCGCGACAGCCAGAAATCGGCGGCGCCTTCGATGCGGCGCTCCGATTCACGGCCGACTGCTTCCATTGCCTCTATCAGCGTGCGGCGCGCCTTGACCTCGACGATCAGCACCAGATCGCCGCGCCGCGCGATCAGGTCGATCTCGCCGAACCTGGTGCGGTGGCGGCGGGCCAGAATTCGGTAGCCTTTCAGCATCAGCGCCGCCGCCGCCAGCCATTCGCCGTGATGGCCGCGCCGGTAGGCCTTTTGTCGGCTGGCACTCGGCCGTTCAGCCATCGCCGTCTCCGCCGGTCCCGTCTCTTCCGGCATTCTTGAGGTCGAGGAGCCGACGATAGAGCGCCTGCTTCTGGCCACCCGTCATCTTGGCGGCTTCCGCCGCTGCCTTGGAGGCCGGCATCTCGGCGGCGAGCGAAAGCAGCAGCCGGTCGATGTCTTCTGGCTCATCAGCGACCGCATCGGCCGGGCCGACGCAGATGACGATTTCACCCTTGGGCGTATCGGCTCCCGCATAATGGCTGGCGAGCGATTGCAGGGTGTCGGTCCGCATCTCCTCGAAGGTCTTGGTCAGCTCGCGGCCGATCGCCGCCTTGCGGGCACCGCCCAGCACCTCGACCATGGCACTGAGCGTCTCGGCCAGCCGGCGCGGCGATTCGAAGAAGATCAACGTTGCCGGCACCGCCTTCAGCGCTTCCAGCCGCGTCAGCCGCTGCCCGGTCTTCACCGGCAGGAAGCCGGCAAACAGAAACGCGTCCGAGGGCAGGCCGGATGCCGTCAACGCGGCAAGTGGCGCCGACGGTCCGGGGATCGGCACGACACGAATGCCGCGATCCAGCGCCTCACCAACCAGCCGGTAGCCGGGGTCGGAGATGAGCGGCGTGCCGGCATCCGAGAGCAGCGCGACGCTTTGGCCGGCCTCGAGCGCGGCGATCAGCTTCGGTCCGGCGTCGCCGGCATTGTGCTCGTGGTAGGCGGTGGTGCGGCGGCGGATGCCGTAGCGGTCGAGCAGCACGCGGCTGACACGTGTGTCCTCGCAAGCGACGATATCGGCGGCGGCGAGCGTTTCCAGCGCGCGCAGCGTGATATCGGCGAGATTGCCGATAGGCGTCGCCACCAGGTAGAGCGCCGGCTCGAGCGGCCGGGCGGCGATTTCGGTCTGCCCGACCACATAACTGCGTTTGGCCGATTCGCCGGTCACCTGCACAACTCCGTTCGACCCTGTTTGGCACGGCTCACGCTTGGTTGCAAAAGCCTGGGTTGCAAAGGCCCTGGTTCCAAAAGGGATGCCGACGTGAACCGGCCGCCATGCCTTCGCCACAGTAGGGAACGAAACCGTTGCCGGCGAATTTTACCCCTGATCTCGGGAGGAGCAGGATGGACAGCCTGACGATACAGGACGTTTTCGAACCCTACTATGCCGGCCGCAAACGCTTCGCCGCACCATGCGACAAGAGCCGGCCTGCCGAAGCCGCAGATGGCAGAGCCAAGAAGCCGCTTGCACGCCAGCGATCGGCAGAGAGCAAGCCCGCAAACGAAACCGACCGCACGATGGAGCACTGACCGGACGATGCCCAATCGCTTCGACATTTTCATCACCCGCCTCGAAACAAAAAGCGCCCGCGATGGCGCAGCGTCACATTCCACAGACGACCAGCACCATGCCTCACGCGACAAAAGCGAGATCAAGCCGGTCCGTTCCGGAGAGACCAGCGAAAAAGATCGCGCCAAACACCGCCACAAGCACGAGGCTTGACCCCGCAAACCTTAGCGATCGGTCGAGACAGTTCTCGAAGCGCGGTTGCGCATGCTCCGCGATGTATCGTTCAACCCAGATACTTCGAGACACGCGCCTCCAGCAGGCCCACCAGAGCCGGGTCCATGAATGCATAGTCGTCGGGAATATCGAGGCAGATTACCCGAGCCTTTTTCAGGCTTGTCTTGAATTTCTGCTGCAGTTTGGCGCGGTGCGTTTTTTCCATCACGAAGATGATGTCGGCCCAGGCGACGAGTTCATGCGTCAACGGAATGTCGGCATCGTGATTAGTGCCGGCCGAAGCGACCTCGATGTCCCGCCGCTTGGAAAACACCTGCTCCGCCGTCGGGCTGCGCAAGGGATTCTGGCTGCAGATGAAGAGAACGTTCTTCAACGTGCTATCTGGCCAAATCCGCCACGACCGCATCGAGCACGATCATGCCGGCCGGCGTGGCGCGCAGGCGCGCATTGCCGATCGGCGCCACCAGGCCTTCGTCCTGCAGTACCGACAGCCGTGCCGTCGACAGGCCGCGCCCTGAAAATGCCTCGTAGCGGGAAAGGTCGATGCCTTCCGCCAGCCTCAGCCCCATCAGCAGGAACTCGTCGGCCTCTTCCGACCGCGTCAGGATCTCGCCGCCGGTAACGCCATGGCCCTTGGCCTCGACCAGATTGGCCCAAGTCTCCGGCATTTTCTCGGCGATCGTCACCACGCGCCGGCCATTTTCGACGAACCGGCCATGCGCGCCGGGACCGACGCCGACATATTCGCCATAACGCCAGTAGGTGAGATTGTGCCGGCTTTCGGCGCCGGGCCTGGCATGGTTGGAAATCTCGTAGGCCGGCAGTCCGCGCGCGGCGGTGATCTCCTGTGTCAACGCGTAGAGATCGGCGGCAAGCTCATTGTCTGGAATGATGAACTTCCTTGCCGCATGCAGCGCATGGAACGGCGTGCCTTCCTCGATGGTCAGCTGATAGAGCGACAGATGGTCTGCGGCGTGGCCGATCGCCTGCTCGAGCTCCGCCTGCCACGCTTCCGGCGTCTGACCGGGCCGCGCGTAGATCAGGTCGAACGACAGCCGTGGGAATATCTCGCGCGCCAGGCCGATCGCATGCAGGGCCTCATCGACATTGTGCAAACGGCCGAGGAAGCGCAGATCCTTGTCGTGCAGCGCCTGCACGCCAAGCGATACCCGGTTGACGCCGGCCGCGCGATAGCCGCGAAAGCGCTCGGCCTCGACGGAGGAGGGATTGGCCTCCAGTGTCACCTCGATGCCATCAGGCACCGTCCAGTTCTTCGCCACTGCATCCAGCACCGCCGCCACGGTCTGCGGTTTCATCAGCGATGGCGTGCCGCCGCCAAGAAAGATACTGGTCACCTCGCGCGGCCCGGTGCGGCCGCGCATCGTCGCCAGCTCGGTCTCGAAGGCGCGGGCAAAACGCTCCTGGTCGACCGGCTGGTGGCGGACATGGCTGTTGAAGTCGCAATACGGGCATTTGGCCGCGCAGAACGGCCAGTGGACGTAGACGCCGAAACCAGGCCTGCGGTCGAGCAGCATGGTCATACGGCGGCCAATCGGGCTTGCGCGAATTTCTGGAAGGCGCGGGCACGGTGCGACAATGCGGTTGGCTGGCCGGGCTTCCAGCCATGCTTGTCCTTCGCGCTCATCTCGCCGAAGGTCTTCTCGAACCCATCGGGCAAGAACACCGGATCGTAGCCGAAGCCGAGCTCGCCGCGCGGCGGCCATACCAGCGTGCCCTCGACCTCACCGCGACAATATTCCGCCTGGCCATCGGGGAAGGCCAGGCAGATGACCGCGACAAAGCGGCCCTTGCGCTGGGCAGGCGTGATCGCGCCAACTTCTTGCAAGGCCACTTCCGTGCGCTGCATGGCCATGCCGAAGTCGCGGGAGCCGTCCGGCGTCTCAGCCCAGTTGGCGGTGTAGACGCCGGGTGCGCCGTCGAGCGCATCGACACACAGGCCGGAATCGTCCGACAGCGCCGGCAATCCAGTGGCCTTGGCGGCGGCCAAGGCTTTTATGAGGGCGTTCTCCTCGAAAGTGGTGCCGGTCTCGTCCGGTTCCGGCAGGCCGTATTCCTTTGCGGACTTCGCTTCAATGCCGAATGGCGCCATCAGATCGGCGAATTCTCGCAATTTGCCGGCGTTGTGGCTTGCGACGATGATCTTATGCCCATCAAGCGAATGAATAGTTGGCGAATGCATCAGATGCCCCAAATTCGTGGCTCGGCGAATTCGATCGAATTGCCGGAGGGATCGCGAATATAGATCGAGCGGCCGCCTTGCGGCCACTCGAACTCGCTTTCGATGGCGATTTTCTTCGCCTCAAGATGCGCTTTCCAGCGTGGGATTTCATCCGCGCTTGCGGCGAAGCAAAGATGGCCATGGCCGACCGCGCCATGCGGCGGCACGGGCAGCTTGGCGTCGGCCCGCGGCGGCACTTTGGTGGCCTCGGCATTGAAGATAAGCAGCACGCCGTCGCCGCAGCGGAAGAAGAGATGCCTGCCATCGACCTTACCGAGCAGATCGAGCCCGAGCACGCCCGAATAGAACCGTTCCGCGGCAGCAAGGTCGGTCACGTAGAGTGCTGATTCCAGGATTGCGGAAGGAGTCACAGGATCGCCAATCTCATCAATATTGGACCGCAGCTAAGCCACCGCCATTTGCTGCAAGCTGACCAGGCGCTGAATGCCTTTCTTGGCGAGCCCCATCAGCGCCGCGAACTGCTCTTCCGAGAACGGCTCGCCCTCGGCCGTGCCTTGGATCTCGACGATGCCGCCCTTGCCGGTCATGACGAAATTGGCGTCGGTGCCGGCCGAGGAATCCTCGATGTAGTCGAGGTCGATGACCGGCTGGCCATCATGGATTCCGCAGGAGATTGCCGCAACGTGATCCTTCAGCACCTTGCTCAGGCTCGCCATCTGGCGGGCTTCCATCCAGCGCAGGCAGTCGTAGAGCGCCACCCAGCCGCCGGTGATCGAAGCGGTGCGCGTGCCGCCGTCGGCCTGGATCACGTCGCAGTCGACGGTGATCTGCTGCTCGCCGAGCGCCTGCAGATTGACCACGGCGCGCAGGGAGCGGCCGATCAGCCGCTGGATTTCCAGCGTGCGGCCGCCTTGTTTGCCGGACGAAGCCTCGCGGCGCATGCGCTCGCCGGTCGAACGCGGCAGCATGCCGTATTCCGCCGTCACCCAGCCCTTGCCGGAGTTGCGCATCCAGCCCGGCACCTTTTCCTCCAGGCTGGCCGTACACAGCACATGCGTGTCGCCGAACTTCACCAGGCACGAGCCTTCCGCATGCTTGGAGACGCCGCGCTCGAAGGAGATGGGGCGCATTTCGTCGAATTGGCGTTTGGAAGGGCGCATTCAGGCTTCTTTCTTTCTTCGGAATCTTGGCCGGGGAATCTTGGCCGGCTTGTAGCCGCACGGGGCGTGACGCGCAAAGGAAAATGGACCGGTTGCGCCGACACCGCGGAAGTCTATATCTTCGGGGCGGAGGTTTTGGCTCGAAATGACAAAGGCAGTCGATCCCGGTTTGCAGTCGCACGTGCTCCCCTCGCACGCGCTGCAATCGCCCGCGCTTCAATCGCTCGACATGCGTTCGCGCGACATCTTCCGGCGCATCGTCGATTCCTATTTGAGGGATGGCGAGCCGGTCGGTTCGCGCAGCCTGTCGCGCATCCTGCCGTCGTCGCTGTCGCCGGCCACCATCCGCAACGTGATGAGCGACCTTGAGCATCTCGGCCTGATCTATGCGCCGCACATTTCGGCTGGCCGGCTGCCGACCCAGGCAGGCCTGCGCTTCTTCGTCGATGCTTTCATGGAACTTGGTGACCTCTCCGACGAGGAGCGCCGCACCATCGAGGCCCAGGTGCGCGCCTCCGGCTCGGGCGCGACGCTGGAGCATATGCTGACCGAGGCCAGCCAGATGCTGTCCGGCATGTCGCGCGGCGCCGGCCTCGTGCTCGCCGCCAAGAATGAGGCGGCGCTTAAGCACATCGAATTCATCCAGCTCGAGCCGACCAAGGCGCTGGCCGTGCTGGTCTCGCAGAACGGCGACGTCGAAAATCGCGTCATCGATCTGCCCGCCGGCATCACCATCTCGCAATTGCACGAAGCCTCTAACTTCCTCAACGCCCATATCCGCGGTCGCACCCTGGCCGAGGCGCGGGTCGAGATCGCCCGCATCAAGGAAGAGACCAGGGCGGCCCTCGACACGCTGTCGCAGGATCTGGTCGAGAAGGGCCTGGCGGTCTGGGCAGGCGCTGAAAGCGGCGTGCCTGGGCGGCTTATCGTGCGCGGTCGCGCCAATCTCCTGGAAAACGTCACTGCCCAGGCCGACATAGAATTGCTGCGGCATCTGTTTGAGGATCTGGAGACGCAGGATGGGCTGATCCAGCTTCTCGACCTCGCCGAGGCAGGCCCAGGCGTGCGCATATTCATCGGTTCGGAAAACAAGCTGTTTTCGCTGTCTGGCTCCTCGCTGGTGGTGGCACCCTATCGCGACAAGGACGCGCGTGTCGTCGGTGCGCTCGGCGTCATCGGGCCGACGCGGCTGAATTATGCGCGCATAGTACCGATGGTCGACTATACGGCGCAGCTGATTTCGCGCATGCTGAGCTAGGAGCCGCCGCGGCCTGCCGCAAGGAGGAGAAAAGAATGGCGCTGGAATCGTTCAAGGCCCAGATCAGTCTGCTGCTCGAAGAAATGATCAACCAGCCAGAGGATCAGCACGAGGTACAAGAGCAGTTGCGCGAGAAGCTGCAAGAGATGCGGGCGATGGGTTTACCGCTGCCGGCCGATCTGGTCGCGCTGGAAAAGCGCCTCGACGACGACTTTTACGCCTCTGGCAACTGAACGGGTTCGGCTTCAAATCCTCGTGTGCTGGACGGCCGCTTGGAACGATCAATACCTGATGCCGTTTGCCCCTGTTCGAGGCGAATCCCGGAGGACGTTGATGATCCGATCTGGCGGCTTTGCGGCCTTGGCCGCTGCCCTCCTTGTTGCGACACCGGCAGCCGCCCAGCAGGCGGATCAGAATGTGCTCAAAGGCGAAGCCGCGTTTGGCGATTGGCACGCCGACAGGCCTGGCGTCCGACGCCTGATTGGGCCGCGAGACATGCCGGCAGCCGACCCCGCCCAATCCGCTTCGAACGGCGCCGGCGTGGCGGAACGGCCCGAAAGCGCCAAGCCAGAATTGCCGTCGGGCTTTTCGGCTGAAATGATCGCATCCGGCATCGTCAATCCACGTGTCGTGCGCGTCGCTCCGAATGGCGACCTGTTTGTTGCCAACAGCCATGCCGACCAAATACGCGTCTATCGTCTCGCCGAGGGCAGCGCCAGGCCCATCGAGAAAGCGATCTTCGCCAAGGGGCTCAATTATCCCTACGGCATCGCCTTCTATCCGCCAGGAGACAAACCGCAATGGGTTTATGTCGCGAACAGCGACAGCATCGTCCGCTTCCCCTATCGCGATGGCGACCTGAAGACATCCGGCAAACCAGAAACCATTGTCGCCAAAATCCCGTCGGGTGGTCACACGACCCGCGACATCGCCTTCTCGCAGGACGGCAAAACGCTTTATTTGTCGGTTGGCTCCGCCTCGAACGTCGCCGAGGATATAGGCAAGGAGCCGGATAGCGGCCTCGACGCCTGGGCCAAATCAAAGCCGCTCGGGGCGGCCTGGGGCTCCGAGGACGGCCGTGCCGATGTGCTCGCCTTTGACCCGGATGGGAAAAATCCGCGAACTGTCGCCACCGGCCTGCGCAACTGTACGGGCATGACCGTGCAGCCCGCCACCGGCGCATTGTGGTGCGTCGTCAATGAGCGCGACGAACTCGGCGACAATGTGCCGTTCGAATTTGCAACGGCGGTCAAGGACGGCGGATTCTATGGTTGGCCTTGGTACTACATCGGCAATAACGAGGATCCGCGCCATCAGGGCGAGCGGCCAGACCTCGCCGGCAAGGCCACTGTCCCCGATGTATTGATGCAGGCGCATTCGGCGCCGATGAATATAGCCTTCTACGACGGCAAGAACTTCCCGGCGGATTATCAGGGTGACGCCTTCGTCGCCATGCATGGTTCGTGGAACCGTGGCGCCAGGACCGGTTACAAGGTGGTGAGGCTCAAATTCAGGGATGGCAAGCCGACAGGCGAATATGAGGACTTCATGACCGGCTTCGTCATCTCGAACGACGCCGTCTGGGGCCGCCCGGTCGGTGTCGCGATGGCCAAGGACGGCTCCCTGATCGTCACAGAGGACGGTAACGGCACCATCTGGCGCGTTACCTACGAAGACGGCCGCTCCTGAACGGCGGTGTCGCCTGCTGCGCTGGCGCAATCGAATCCGGCCCGAGGGAATTCACCCAACTTCAACATTGTGCGACAAGCGCCAATCATGACACTCACCGGGTTCCTCGCCTATAGTGCTGCCCTCGGCATCGCCGCGGCCATCCCCGGCCCAGGCGTCACCGCGCTTGTTGCGCGTGCTCTGGGTTCCGGCTTCCACTCGTCGCTGGCCATGTCGTTCGGGCTGATGCTCGGCGACCTGACCTATCTCACTGCCGTGGTGCTCGGCCTGGCTTTCGTCGCACAGACTTTCGGCATGGTCTTCCTGGCCATCAAATGGCTGGGCGTCGCCTACCTCGCCTTTCTTGGCTGGCGTTTCTGGACGAGCGGCATCACGCCCGAAACGGTGGAGGCGAAGAAAGGCAAGGGCGGCTTGGCATCCAGCTTTGTAGCCGGCCTTGCCGTCACGCTCGGCAATCCGAAGACGATGATCTTCTATCTTGCCATCACCCCGACCATCGTCGATCTGAAGACGATCACGCTGGCCGATTACGGTATCCTCGTCGCGCTCACCATCGTCGTCTTGCTCGTCGTGCTGGTGCCCTATCTGGCGCTGGCGGCCAAGGCGCGCTGGTTCCTGAAGTCGCCGCGGGCGCTGAGGGCACTCAACCGCACCGCCGCCGGCTTTATGGTCGGCGCGGCGGCGGCAATTGCCGCCCGCCAATAGATCTCTTTCGCCAATCCGCCCAACGATTGCCACGCCTTGCAAAGGCGGGGGTACTCAGCACGAACTTCACTCGGATATTTTTCGATCGACAGCCTATCTTGCGCGGTGGATGGCTCTATCCTATGCCCGCGCGACTCTTGCCGCTTTACCTCTGGGAGGAAATCAATGAACAAGCCCGCCACCCCCACACACGTGCCCGGCCGCGGCCGCATCTACAATTCGATCACCGAGACGATCGGTGACACGCCGCTGGTGCGGCTTGATAAATTCGCCAGGGAGAAGGGTGTCGTCGCCAATCTGCTGGCCAAGCTCGAATTCTTCAACCCGATCGCCTCGGTCAAGGACCGCATCGGCGTGTCGATGATCGAGGCATTGGAGGCTTCCGGCAGGATTACGCCCGGCAAGACCACCCTGATCGAGCCGACCTCGGGCAATACCGGCATCGCGCTCGCCTTTGCCGCCGCTGCCAAGGGCTACAAGCTGATCCTGACCATGCCGGAAACCATGTCCGTCGAACGCCGCAAGATGCTGGCTCTGCTCGGTGCCGAACTGGTGCTGACCGAAGGGCCGAAAGGCATGAAGGGCGCCATCGCCAAGGCGGACGAGCTGGCGGCAACGCTGCCCGACGCTGTCATTCCGCAGCAATTCGAAAACCCGGCCAATCCGGAAATCCATCGCCGCACCACGGCCGAGGAAATCTGGAACGACACCCATGGCGAAGTCGATATCTTCGTTGCCGGCATCGGGACCGGCGGCACCATCACCGGCGTCGGCCAGGTGCTGAAGAAGCGCAGGCCCTCGGTGCATGTCGTCGCCGTCGAACCGGAAGCCTCGCCGGTGCTGTCGGGCGGCCAGCCAGGCCCGCACAAGATCCAGGGCATTGGCGCCGGCTTCGCGCCAAAAATCCTCGACACGACGATCTATGACGAGATCGTCAAGGTCTCGAACGAGGATTCGGTTGCCAATGCACGGCTCGTCGCTCGGCTCGAAGGTGTGCCGGTCGGCATCTCGTCGGGGGCCGCCCTGCAAGCGGCGATCGTCGTCGGCTCGCGGCCCGAGAACAAGGGCAAGAACCTCGTCGTCGTCATCCCCTCCTTCGCCGAGCGCTATCTCTCGACGATCCTGTTCGAGGGATTGGGCGCTTAGACACGAGCGTTTTTGACCGGTCAGTAGCGATCCTTCGCGATGCCCTCCGACATCAAATACTCAGTATCACGCGTCGGCGTGGACCGCTGAAAAACCACCTGTGGCGGGCGTCGTTCGCTTGAGCGGCGGGTCACTTCCGTATCAATCGTCGCTGCCCGGCAGGTGGAGGACTTTATGTACAAGCTCTATACGCGTGCCAATACCGGCGGCTTTGTCGTCGAGGCGGCGCTCGCTTTGGCGGGCGTGCCTTTCGACCAGATCGACGTTCCGAAGGGCCGACCCGACCAGGCCTTTTTAGATATCAGCCCCTTGAACCAGGTGCCGGTCCTGATCTTGCCGGACGGACGCTCGATGACCGAATCGGCGGCGATCTGCATCCTGCTGGCCGAGCGCCACCCCGAAGCAGGACTGGCGCCCGCAGCAAGTTCGGCTGACCGTGCCGACTTCCTGCGCTGGATGTTTTTCATGTCCTCCGTCATCTATTCGGCTGGCCTGCGGTTCTTCTACGCTCATCGCTACACGACCGATCCCCGGGGTGTGGACGCTGTCAAACAGGCGGCGGTCTCGGAAATGGATCGCAGCCTCGCCATTCTCGATGCCGCCCTCGACGGCCGCGACTGGCTGGCCGGCGACCAACTCTCGCTGGCCGACATCTATCTCGTCATGCTGGTGGCCTGGCATCCGGAGGTCGCGAAGGTTCCAACCGCTTGGCCGAACATCGAACGCCTGTGGGCCAATTTGCGGGAACATCGGGTGATGAAGAGGCTGAATGCTTCCCACGACATGTGGCCGGCCTAAGCACTCCGCCTTGTCTCAGTGTCTTTCCGCGCGGCCGAGCCCTGCCCGTCGTTCCTGCAGGAACCGGCGCACGGCCGGATCTCGTTCGAGGCCGATAGCCCGGTCATAGGCCTCGCTCGCTTGTGGAACTTTGCCGAGTCTGGCCAGCAGGCCCGCGCGGGCGGCCCAGTAAGGTTGATAGTCATACAGCCGCTTGTCGCCGCTGAGTTGATCAAGCGCGCCCAATCCTTCTGAAGCACCTTCGGCCTCGGCAATCGCCACCGCACGGTTGATCGACACCACCGGCGAGCCGGCAATCACCGACAGCGCGTCGTAGAGCTCCTTGATCGCGACCCAGTCGGTACAACCGGTCAGCCGCCGTGTCGTATGGGCGGATTGCACGGCGGCCTCGAGCTGGTAGCGGCCGACAACACCCTCGGCGGCCGCGCGCCCGAGCAGCGCCTCCGCTTCATCGATCAGGGTATCGTCCCACAATGCAAGATCCTGCTCGGCCAGCGGCACATAGTCACCCGCCGCATTGCGCCGGGCTGCACGCCGCGCCTCGGCGAACAGCATCAGCGCCAGCAGGCCGAGTGCTTCCGGCTCATCCGGCATCAGCGAGGCGATCAAACGGCCGAGCCAGATGCCTTCGGTCGCGAGATTGCGGCGCCGCGTTTCGGTGCCGGCCGGGTCGGACCAACCTTCGGCAAACGCCGCGTAGATCGCTTCCAGAACGGTGCCCAGCCGCTCGCCGAGCTCGGCCCGCTCCGGCACGCGGAACGGAATGCCTGTCTCGCGAATTCGCGACTTGGCGCGCACCAGGCGCTGGCTCATCGTGGCTGGCGAGACAAGAAAAGCCGAGGCGATGGTCGCTGCGTCGAAGCCCAGGACCGTCTGCAGGATCAGCGGTGCTCGCACGCCGGCCTCAATCGCGGGATGGGCGCAGGCAAACATGAGCCTGAGCCGCTCGTCCGGCAGGTCTTCCTCGGCCATGCGCGCCTCCATCTCCTCGGCGATCAGTCTGAGGTGGTCGCGGCCCGCCTCGCGTGTCAGCCGCCGTCTGACCGCGTCGACGCGGCGCTTGCGTGCCACCGCCAGCAGCCAGGCTTCCGGCTTGTCGGGCACGCCCGCCTGTGGCCAACGCTCGAGCGCCGCTGCAAAGGCATCGGCCAATGCGTCCTCGGCAGCGGCCACGTCGCGCGTGCGTGCGGCGAGATAAGCGACCAGCTTGCCGTAGCTTTGCCGGGCGGCCGCTTCCGCCGCCGCCCGCGCAGTATCGGGCAATTCCGGCATCACATGGTGAGTTCCCAGATCGGCCGCACCTCTACCGTGCCGGTGCTGGCGCCCGGGCAGCGCGCCGCCCAGGCAATGGCGGCGTCGACGTCCTCCGCTTCGATCATATAGAAGCCGGCAAGCTGCTCCTTGGTGTCGGCATAGGGGCCGTCGAGCACGTTGGTCTTGCCATTGGCCATCCGCACCGAGGTAGCGGATTGCGTCGGCTTCAGCCGGTCGCCGGCGAGCCAGGCGCCGGATTTCTTCAGCGCTTCGGTGTAGGCGACGTACGCGCTCGACATCTGTGTCACCGCATCTGCTGGCGCGGCTGCCATCCCGGCTTCGTTTCCATAGATCAAAAGCATGTATCGCATGGTCTTCTCCCGTTTCTCGAGGGCCGCATCGTTGCGAGCCGGACTTATGTCGCGCGGCCCTGCCGGATTTCGACAAGCGCTGGAAAAATCTTTCTGCCGCGATGCGACCTTGCGCAAGCGCCAACGTGTTGCGGCACTGCTTAGTCGTTCGTCTAGTCGCTGCTATTGCGGGTTGGCATTTCCCGCCCGCTGTCTAAACTCGCTTCGTGCCGCCGAGGAGGGCACGGCGGCGAATTTTCAGGGAGGAAATCGCATGCTCAATTTCAGGACGAAATTTGTTGCAGCCGGCGTGCTGGCGCTGTCGCTTGGCCTTGGCGCGGTATCGGTCAAGGCACAGGAATTCATCAACGTGCTGACCGGCGGCACGTCCGGCGTCTACTATCCGCTCGGCGTCGCGCTGTCGGAAATCTACGGCAAGGGCATCGAAGGCGCGCGTACTCAGGTGCAGGCGACGAAAGCGTCGGTCGAAAACCTCAACCTGCTTCAGCAGGGCAAGGGCGAGATCGCCTTTGCGCTCGGCGATTCCGTCAAGCTGGCCGCCGAAGGCAATACCGAAGCAGGCTTCCCAGGCAAGCTCGACAAGCTGCGCGGCATTGCCGCCATCTATCCCAACTACATCCAGATCGTCGCCAGCAAGGAATCCGGCATCAAGACGCTCGCCGATCTCAAGGGCAAGAGCCTTTCGGTCGGCGCGCCGGCCTCAGGCACCGAGCTCAACGCCCGCACGATATTTGCCGCTGCCGGGCTGAAATACGAAGACCTCGGGCGGATCGAATATCTGCCCTTCGCCGAATCGGTGGAGCTGATCAAGAACCGCCAGCTCGACGCCACGCTTCAGTCGGCTGGCCTTGGGGTCGCGTCGATCCGTGACCTCGCCACCTCATTGCCGGTAAACATCGTTGCCGTGCCGGCGGAGGACGTCGCTAAGATCGGCTCGCCCTATCTTTCCGTGGTCATCCCCAAGGGCACCTACGAGGGCCAGACCGAGGATGTTGCGACCGCCGCCGTCGGCAATTTCCTGATCACCAGCGCCGATGTCTCCGACAAGACCGCCTACCAGATGACAAAACTGCTATTCGAGCATCTCGACCAGCTCACCGCTGCCCACGCCGCCGCCAAGGCGATCGACCCGGCCAAGGCGCTCGACGGCATGCCGGTGCCGCTGCATCCAGGCGCCGAGAGGTATTACAAGGAAAAGGGATTGGTGAAGTAAGGAGCCATCCCTCCCCCTTGAGGAGAAGGTGAACTGCTGCCGAAGGCGAATGGACGGGTAGGGTCGGTTGAGGCCGTACACTGCCAGTTGTGTGCGTCAAGTTCTGCAAAATGGCGTGGCATCGCGGTGACGTCGGCGTGTCCGCCGCGCAGCCCCCGTGTTTAGCGGAG
>NZ_JAMYOE010000045.1:0-37061 GCF_040319695.1 Mesorhizobium sp. M0898
AACACAACGCCCGGCCCAGGGATGCCATGGATAAAGAAACTTGCGTTCCTCGGTCCCGTGGGCGTTCTCTCGTCGTGTTGTACAACACCGCCCGGCCGCATTCCCAAATCGCCTGGCAGACACCGGCCGAGTTCGCCACCACCTTCAATCTGCGACGGTCGCTCGCGCTGCACGATACCAAAGGCTCCGCGCCAGCGCCCGTCGCTTCACCCGCCCAGCAGGGCACAACCCACGCCGGAAACGAACTCAAAACTGGATAGAAACTGGGGGCAACGTCACCGCCGACCACATGACCCAGAAGGAAAGCGCCAAGTTGAGGCGCAGATAGCCTGCAGGCATTCAAAAAGCCATCGAGGAACTTTGAACCGTCGCGGCCGTTTACCGGCTATCGCGTCCGGAAAGTTCCGCCATGAATGTCAGCGACGAAAGGACTGTATCCCTTTGGGCGACAACCGAAGTAGCGCCTGATGCAGTTCCGCTCGAGCGGAGTGAACAGGTCGATGTCGTGGTCGTCGGATCTGGCATTGCCGGACTGTCGGTCGCGTACGAACTGGCCATCGCCGGGCAAAACGTGGCAGTGCTCGATCGCGGCCGGATCGGAAGCGGCATGACGGCCCGCACCACCGCGCATCTGTCATCGATCTGCGACGACTACTTTTCGGAACTGATCAAATTGCGTGGCGAGGAACTGGCGCGGATCTACTACCAAAGCCAGTCGGCCGCTATCGACCGTATCCGATCGATTCAGGAGGCGGAGGGCATGCCGTGTGATTTCCGCCGCCTCCAAGGCTTTCTGTTTCCGGCGTCGGGCAGGAAGGAATCCGTCATCGAGCGCGAACTGAACGCCGCTCTGAAGATCGGAGTCGACGTCGAGAAAATCGTGGGCGTGCCGCTTGCTGGGTTTTCGGACGCGCCCGTCCTTCGTTATTCCAATCAGGCGACATTCCACCCGCTCAAATATCTCCGCGGGCTGGCTGCCGGCATCCGCGCGCGCGGCGGCGCGCTTTATGCGGATACCATCGTCGACAAAGTCGAGGAGACTGACGGCGGCGTGCGCGTAACCACGGTCTCAGGCTTTGCCGTGTCTGCCAAATCGGCCGTTGTCGCCACCAACTCGCCGATCAACGATCGGGTGGCGCTACACACCAAACAGGCGCCGTATCGGACCTACGCGATGGCATTCGAGATCGCGCGCGACATTTTGCCGGATGCACTCTATTGGGACACGCTGGACCCCTATCACTACGTCCGTCTGCAGCCTGGCGAAGGCAAGACCGACTTTCTGATCGTCGGTGGTGAGGATCACAAGACAGGGCAGGCCGACGACGCCGACGACCGCTTCGCTGCCCTGGCGGCCTGGACCAAAGGGTTGGTGGCCGATATCGGCGCGGAAGCCAATCGATGGTCCGGGCAGGTAATGGAGACCGTCGATTACGCCGGGTTCATCGGCCGTAATCCCGGCAACGGGCACGTCTTCGTTGCTACCGGCGATTCCGGTCAGGGCATCACCCATGGGGTTGTGGCCGGCCAATTGATTTCCGACCTGATCCTGAAGGGGGAAAGCCCCTGGCGGGAACTTTACGAACCCTCTCGCAAGACGGCACGCGCGATCGGCGATTACTTGGCGGAGAATGCGACAGCGATCAGGAGTTTTGCCGAGTATGTCGCGCCTGGTGAAATTGATGCCGCCGATAAGCTGCGGCCCGGACAGGGCGCTATCGTCCGCCAGGGGCTTACCAAAGTCGCGGCCTTTCGCGATGAGGACGGCACGCTCTACAAGCGATCGGCCGCATGCACCCATGTCTGTTGCCATGTCCATTGGAACTCGTTGGAACGCTGCTGGGACTGCCCCTGCCACGGCTCGCATTTTGCCGTCGATGGCACGGCTTTGAACGGACCGGCCGTAGCGCCCCTGGCTGAGGTGGAATAGCTATGGCGACACCCGTTGAGGCGAGATGCCGCAATGCCAGCTCAGGCGAAGATGCTGCTTGGTAGCCGCTCGACACTGGCACTCGATGGACCCCATCGCCAGGTAATTCGTAGGTCGATCCCCGAATCTTTCTCGGCTTTGGAATCCGCTGTGCGGCCAATCACTCTGCATTCAATCCACCTTTCCTCCATCGCAAACGTCAGGTGCTTTTGAGCGCTTCGTTCATCCCGTTCGGGTAGAAGCCGCCCTTGCTGACGCCGGCCTTGTCGGTCGAGATAGACTTCCTGGGGCGTCCTCGTGAAGGCGATCGCATCCGGGGTCCATGGAACAATATTGGCTCTGCCCTTGCCAGCCAGACGAAGTGACCGTCCGACCTGGCCTTACACGCGCAGCTTTCAGTTCCGACGGCACCCAAGTCGCAATTATTTCCGGCGAAGAAAGGGTCCGTATCGTTCGCGTTTTCCAGACACCCAACGACCTCATTGACTTCGCCCGGCGCACCTCCCAGAGCTTGACCAAGACCGCTCTGGTCTTGATCAATGCGCCACGCCGTCGGATGGGTGCAGAAGTCTCCAGGTCAAGCCGATGCTGCCATCGAACTCGGATGCAAAATGTTCGGCGGCGACACCTTCCAGGCCGTCATCGACAAGAGCCTCGATGGTTCGTCGCACCAGCGCGAGCTGCATCTCGCGGGCGTGTGCCAGGTCTGTCTCTCTCATGATTTCCGTGACGTGGTAGGCGACAACAGGCTGGCCGAGGCAAGACATGAGCGCGCTCGCTTCTGACGTCACTGCGGTAACTGCGTCTTCGATCTTCATTCTGGCGCTCCTCATCAAACATGATGCGGCGCCTCCCCATGACACGACGGTGTTCCGTCGCTTCTTTTTCAATTTCGAATGTCGTGAGTGAAAGTCTGGTGCGCGAACAGGAGAATTACCCTCTCTTGTTCCAATCTCCTTGAGCAGCCACGCTACCCAAATCAGTATGCTGCAAAATTGAATTAAAGGCGACCGAATAGTTAATCGATGGTTAATGGCTGCGCTCGCATCTCGGGCATTCGGCGCATGAAACATCGGGCAGGTCCGCCTCGCGCCTCATGTCAGCCATTGAAGGCACTGTTGCCACTGCCTGAACGCAGACATTGTTGGCGATCATTTTGGAGGTCGCGGTTGCGCCAGGAGCAGCGGTGAGCCCAGGCAATCTGATTGGGAGCGTGACCTTGCCCCTCTTATCTAATCCGGTTTGAAGTTCGTTCTGGCCCATCGAGAGGACCAGGACATGAAACGTAGCCGCTTCTCTGAAGAGCAGATCATCGGAATTTTGAAGGAACATGAGGCCGGGGTATCGGTTGCCGATCTGTGCCGCAAGCACGGGGTCAGCGACGCCTCGATTTACAACTGGAAGGCCCGCTTCGGCGGGATGGATGTCTCCGAGGCTCGGCGACTGAAGGGTCTGGAGGACGAGAACACGCGGCTGAAGCGGCTTCTGGCCGACGCCATGCTCGACAATGCCGCGTTGAAGGATCTTGTGGGAAAGAAATGGTGACGCCCGCGGCCAAGCGGAAAGCTGTCCCTCGCCTGAAGGAAGGCTTCGGGATGAGCGAACGGCGGGCGTGTAAAGCCATCGGCTGTTGCCGCATGACGGTTCGCTACGAGACCAGCAGGCCGGACGACCGCGAGCTTCGCGAGCGGATGAAGGCGATCGCGCAGGAGCGTCGCCGGTTCGGCTACCGGCGTCTTCTCGTGATGCTGAGGCGGGAGGGCCTAGTGTGAACCGCAAGAAGCTGTTCCGGCTCTATCGGGAGGAGAAGCTCGCCGTTCGCCGCCGACCGGGCATTGGACGGACTGAAGCAGAAAGAAGATAATGAAATGGATAAGATAGAGCGGCATCTTGCTCTTGCTCCTACGATGGACTGGATGAACGTGGCGATCAACATCTTTCGGATACATTCGTGATAGCGGCGCAGCAGCCGCCAAGCTCAGATAACAGGACATCTGTTTAGAAAACCAAACATCAGATTTGATATCCGGCAGTCGACGTGCTATGGCTCCAGAGCAGAAGGAACTTGCGCCATGGCACGCTCGACCGCTCAAAGCGCTTTCCGCTATCCACTCACCATTATGCTCGGCACCGACGCAAGCGTGAGATTGCTCCGGGAATTATCCCGGCACGGCGGCTTGCTTTCTTCACCATTGCTTGCGGCTCGTAGCGGGCTTGCGAGGGCAAGCGTGTGGTCTGCTCTCGCAACCTTGGAGGGGATTGGCATCGTATCTTCAGAGGGAACGGGCAGGGCTCGTCTTATCGGTTGAATGATCGCCATCCACTGGCGACATCACTGGAAGCCCTTTTTGAGCAGGAGGCGCTTAGGTATTCCAACATTCGCGCTGTAGTCACTGAGGCGGTCTCCGCAGTTCGGCCGAACGTACTCGCAGCCTGGATTTACGGCAGCGTGGCGAGGGGCGAGGACCGTCCAGACAGCGATCTCGACATCGCAGTGGTTACGCCATCCGAAAAGCTAGAAAGCGCGCTCCAAGAGATCCGTGAGGCACTGGTGACCCACGGTGAAGAGCTTGGCTTCAATCCCTCGGTGGTGGGACTCACTCCGCAGGATGTGGCGAGGCTGTCGAGCACGGGAGACCCTTGGTGGGGCGGCGTAGAAGCAAATGCCCTGCTCGTCTTGGGTCCACGCCCGGACGAACTCGCAACAAAAACTCGCCAGAAGGCGTTGGCATGACCAGAAGAGGTGCGACGAAAGTAGTCGAGACAGGCTTTGGCGAGGAGCGATTGCGCATCGCCCGCTCATATTTGAAGGCTGCCCGTTTGGAGGTGCAATGTCTGAAACGGGTGACATCGGCAATCCGGCTATGTCGCAGATCGTGAATGCGGCAATAGCATACGCCGATGCGCTCACTGCCCGATTTGCAGGAACGATTAACCGCGCGGATCATGCGGCCGTGGTGAAAACCATGCGCGATGCGCTTGGAAATCGCCTTCCTGCAGCGCAGGCCAGCCGGTTGCGGAGCATTCTCCATGAGAAGGACGAAGCTCAATACGGAATCAGGGCAAAATCACTCCCCGAAGCCGAGAGCTTGCTCGACAAGTTGGAAAAGTTCGCGGAGTGGGCGGAAAAAGACCTGGAAGTCTGATCAGCAATGGAGGCGGCATATCGCTTATGGCGACCTGAATGTTACTTCAGCAGTTTGATCAGCACTGTGAAAGCCGCGTCGATGTCAGCGCGAACCGCGGCGCGGACAGCTTCCGCGTTGCGGTCTCGCAGCGCTGCAAACATCTGCTGATGGTGCTGGTTGGCGGTCGAATAGTTTCCAGAATCGTGCAGCATGTTGAAATAGGGACTGATCTGCAGCCACAGGTTCTCGATGATGTTGAGCATGTTTTCCGAACCCGCGGCTCGATAGATGGAGAAATGAAAGGCGTAGTTGGCCCTGAGGTAGGATTTGACGTCTCCGGCGGCATTGGCCTGTTCGAGTGCGTCCAGATGCTGGCGCAGCAGCGCCACGCTGGGATCGTCCATTCGCTCGGCCGCCCATGCGGCGGCGATCGCCTCGATCTCAAACCTCACGTTCCTGAGATCGATGAGTCGCGCGCGGCTTAATGCCGGTATCCCGATCGAACGGCCCGAAACTACCATCAATGCGTTGGCGGCGCTCAGACGCCGCAGGGCCTCGCGAACCGGCATCGGGCTGACGCCGAAAGCGTCGGCGAGGCTCTGCACCGTCACCATTTCACCTGGAACGATACTGCCGTCGAGGATCAACTCGGTGACGTGCCGGTAAACCCTGTCCTGCAGGGTTTCCCTGGACAGCGGCGTGATCTCGACGCCCGGCTTCCTGAATGCCGCCCCAGCCATCTGTGCCTACCTTTCCCCAAACGGCGACGCTCTTGTCCTACCCGGCGCCTGTCCCCGGAATGCAAGGTTCGGATTGCCGCGTCAAGCGCCGGCGTATCCGGCTTTTACCCATTAGCATTTCATCATTGATCTTTGATCAAATCATGATACGGTCAGCTGCATCGAATGACAAGGAGCACGTTTCGTGCCCTTGGGAGGCATTTGGTCGTCTGAATTGGGAGGAGTTTCGAATGGGTATCGGATCGAAAGCCCGGCGGCTCGCGCTGCTTGCCGGCATGGCTGTTTGCGCCTTTGGGATGTCGGCGGCCGAGGCGGCCGGAAAGCACAAAATATTTCTCAGCATGAGCTTCATCGGCAATGATTGGCAGGCCGAGGCCGCCAACATGGTCAAGGCGATGGCGTCGCACAAGAGCATGGCCGACAAGGTCGACCTCCAGGTTCAGGTGGCCGGGCCGAACGCACAGCGCCAGATCCAGCAGATCAACGCGATGGTGCAGGCAGGTGCCGAAGCCATCGTGATCTTCCCGATCTCGCCGACAGCGCTCAACCAGGTGGTGAAAAACGCCTGCGACAAGGGGGTAAAGGTGTTTGCCTATGATGCCGAGATCACAGAGCCCTGCGCCTACAACGTCCATATCGATCAGGAAGAGGCTGGCCGCGTGACGGCGGAGTGGCTGGTCAAGAAGCTCAATGGCAAGGGCAACATCATCGCAGTGACCGGCGTTCCCGGCACCTCGGTCGACGATCTGCGCACCAAGGCCGCAAAGGAGGTGTTTGCCAAGCATCCCGACATCAAGATCGTGGGCGAGGCTGTCGGTATGTGGAGCCAGGCGGTGGCCCGTACCGAACTTTCCAAGATATTGGCGACGCGCAGCTGGGACGACATAAATGGGCTGTGGATGCAGGTCGGCTGCTTCACCGCCAATTCCATGCAGCTCGAGGCCGGCAAGAAGAGCAGCGAACTGCTGCCTTGCGCCGGCGAGGGCTCCAATGGCGGGCGCATCCAGATGCTGCCGGAGGGCACGGAGGTCGAGGGCGCAGCCTCTCCCTATGCGCCGCTCGGCGCGCCGCGTATCTCCTATGCATCGCCGCCCTATTCCGGCGCGCTTGCCCTTAAGCTTGCAGTCGAGGCACTTGACGGCAAGGAGGTTGCCAAGAAGACGATCCTGCCACTGCCGGTCGTCACCAACGACACGATAAAGCTTTGTAACGAAGGCACCTGGGCAGAGATGAAGGCTGGCTGTAACGCCTTCAAACCGTCGCTGGTCTCCAACCCCGGCTGGTTCGCCTCGATCTTCTCCGACCAGACACCTGAAATCGGTCTCGCGGCCGCCCTTGTCGGCCAGCCCGAGGAGTAAGGCTCTCCGAATGGGGCGTGGGGTGCTTTGGAGGCACTCCCACGCACCCCGTGCAGGCCGGGACTGGGATCATGATGTCAGCGCAATCGACAGCTGTCGGCATAGAGGGCGTCCGCAAGGCGTTTGGTGCGACGGTCGCCCTCGATGGCGTCTCCTTTGAGATCGTTTCGGGCAGCGTGCACGCGCTGCTCGGCGAAAACGGTGCCGGCAAGTCGACGCTCGTCAAGCTGCTGTCGGGACTGGTGCGGCCCGACGAAGGGCAAATCACCGTTCTTGGTGAACCGGCGCCACTCGGTTCGCCGCGCGCCGCGCACGCCAAAGGCGTGCAGACAGCCTTCCAGGAAATGACGCTGGTGCGCGATCTCAGCGTTCTCGACAACATGCTGCTGCCCTACGCGCCTGTCGGCCCGAGCGGCCTGATTAGGCGGGCGAGCGCGCGCAGGGCGGTGCGCCAGCACATTTCAGATCTCGGCTTTTCGGTCGATCTTGATGCCGAGGTCGCGACCCTCGATCTCGCCGTCCGCCAGAAGATCGAAATCGCGCGCGCGCTCTATCGCAAGCCGCGCATCCTCCTGCTCGACGAACCGACCTCGACGCTGTCGGGCGGCGATGTCGAATGGCTGGGCGGCATCATCGCGCGACTTAAGGCCGCCGGCACGACGGTCGTGTTCATCACCCACCGCATGCGAGAGGTGCGGGCCTTCTGCGACACGCTGACCATTCTCAGAAACGGCCGTCACATCGTGACGGCGCCGGTTGCCGACGTCCCGGATGGAGAAGTGATCGAAAAGATCATCGGTCGCAGCATCGCCCAGACCTTTCCGCCGAAACCCGAAAGCGAGGCGGTCTTCGGTCCGCCGGTGCTCGGCGTACGCGATCTCAAGGCCGGCATGAAGCTCGACGGCGTCGGTTTCGACCTGCGCAAGGGCGAGATTCTCGGCATTGCCGGGCTTCAGGGCATGGGCCAGCTCGACCTGTTCCTCGCCTGCTTCGGCATGGCCGAGATCGAGCGCGGCCATATACTGGTCGACGGGCGCGAAGTTTGGCTCGGCTCGCCCGCCGATGCGCTCAAGGCCAACATGGCGATCGGGCTGGTGCCGGAGGACCGCAAGACCGAAGGTCTGTTCCTGAAGCTCTCGGGCCGGCAAAACGTATCGCTGCCGGTCGTCGCGCGTTTTACCCGATTTGGCCTGATCAGCAGGCACGAGGAGGCGCAGGCCGTCCAGTCCGCCTTCTCGGCGGTCGAGGTCGACCACCGCGCCATGTGGACGAGGGCGGGGGCGTTTTCGGGCGGTAACCAGCAGAAGATCGCCATCGCCAAATGGCTGGTCGCCGAGAGCCGCATCCTGCTGCTCTTCGACCCAACCCGCGGCATCGACGTCGGCACCAAGCACGAGCTCTATGTGATGATGCGCGACTATGTGGCGGCCGGCGGCTCGATCCTTCTGCATTCAACCGAAATTCCCGAGCTGGTCCATCAATGCGACCGAGTGCTCGTCCTCTATGACGGTCGCCTGGTGGCGGAGCTTGCCGGCAACCACATCACGGAAGGCGCGATCATGCGACCGGCGCTGGGGCAAGGCGAGTTGGTCCGGGAGGCGGCGGAATGAGCGTGACGAGTTTGCCCGCCGCGGCACCGGCCGCGACATTGACGCGGCTTCTCGCGCGGCACAGCGGCGCGATCATCGCGGCGATCGTCTTTGCGGTGCTCCTGCTTGTCGTCGATCTGGTCAGTGCCGGGCGGCTCACCTATTTCGACATTTCGTTTCTCTCCAGCGGCGGCGCCACCTCGGCACTGGCGGCGATCGGCCAGACGGTGGTCATCCTGTCCGGCGGTTTCGACCTGTCCGCCGGCGCGGTGATCTCGCTGGTCAATGTCGTCCTGGCAAAAGGTATGGATCCGATGGCGACCGGCACCAGTGTCGCGCTGTGGACCTTGGCCGGAATTGGTGTCGGCATGCTGGTCGGCGCCTTTAACGGCTTCTTCATTGCCGTCCTGCGCATGCAGCCTATCGTCGTCACGCTGTCGACCATGTTCATCCTTCAGGGGGTAACGCTGCTGGTCATGGACAAGCCGGGCGGCTTCGTCTCGTCCGATCTTGGCGCCTTCTATCTCGGTGATGCTATCGCCGGCTGGATACCGATGCCGCTGGTGGTCATCGGCGTCGTCCTGCTCGCCTGGTTCTGGCTCAAAGGCACACGTTTCGGGACGGCGCTTTATGCCGTCGGCAGCGATTCGGACGCGGCCGCTTCGGTCGGCGTGCGCGTCGTTCTCGTGCGCTTCCTGGTCTATGTCATAGCCGGCGGCTGCTACGGGCTCGCCGGCGTCTTCATCAGCGCACAGACGGGCAGCGGCGATCCGCTCGTCGGTAACCCGTTGTTGCTGTCGATGTTCGCGGCGGTCGTCGTCGGCGGTACAAGGCTGGGCGGCGGTCAAGGCGGGCCGGTTGGCACCGTCTTCGGCGCCTACATCCTGATGATGGTCGTCAACATCCTGCTCGTACTCAACGTCTCGGCCTATTATTCGACGATCGCCGAGGGCACGATCCTGATCCTTGCCGTGCTTGCCGGCTCGCTGTCGCATGGCTCCGTGCTCGCCCGCCAACTGCGTGCGCTGCGGGCGCGGTTGGCCGCATGGCGCGCCGGAATGCTGCCCTCCCAGATCGATCGCACCGACCGGCGGCTGAGGATCGCGCGTGGCAGCACCGACGATCAGCAGGCGCCGCAGCCGGCCTTCCATATACGCAATGCCGAGACGCTGCGTTATGCGCTGCCGGCCTATGTCTGCCTGGCCGTCGTCGTGATCGTCACCCAGATCTGGCTCGGACGCGCCATCGTCAACGTCACCTACTGGAACTCGCTTTTCGTGCTGTCGAGCTTCCTCGCCGTCCTGGCGCTTGGGCAAGGCAGCGTAATCCTCACCGGCGGGCTCGACCTGTCGGTGCCGTGGACGATCGGTCTCTCGGGCATCCTGCTTGCCGGCATGGTCAACGGCTCGGATGGTGCACTTGCCTATGCGCTGCCGGCGGTGCTGCTCACAGCTTGCCTGATCGGTTTTGCCAACGGCATCGGCATCGTCTTCCTCGGCATTTCGCCGATCGTGATGACGTTGGCCACCAACGGCATTCTGCAAGGCGTCGCGCTGCTTTACTCGCAGGGTACGCCGGCCGGCTTCTCCTCGCCGATGCTGCGCTGGTTCATGACCGGGAAGGTATTCGTTGTGACGCCGGTGGTGCTGTTCATGATCGCCTTCGTCGTGTTTGCTGTGCTGCTGCTTGGCCGCACCCCTTTCGGCCGCCGGGTTTATGGCATCGGCAACAGCCTGCGCGCGGCCCAGCTCTCCGGCATCGCGGTCGGGCGCACGCTCATCCTCGTCTATGTGCTGTCGGCGGTCTGCGCGGGGCTCGTCGG
Organism: Mesorhizobium sp. M0898; assembly: GCF_040319695.1. NCBI lineage: Bacteria > Pseudomonadati > Pseudomonadota > Alphaproteobacteria > Hyphomicrobiales > Phyllobacteriaceae > Mesorhizobium > Mesorhizobium sp. M0898. Next base: position 10,568 of record NZ_JAMYOE010000045.1, read on the forward strand.
CATCATGCTGACCGGCTTTTCCGGCCAGGCCAGCCTCGGCATGGGTGACGACTATCTGCTGCCCTCGATCGCCGTAGTCGTCGTCGGCGGTGCGCTGATCACCGGCGGGCGCGGCCACTATCTCGGCATGCTGGGGGGCGTGCTGCTTTTGACGGCGTTGCAGATGCTGCTCGCCGGCACGACGCTGCCTTATGCAACGCGGGCGATCCTGTTCGGGCTGGTGGTGCTCGCTGCGGTCATGGCGCTGCGCGAAAGGCGGATTCAATGAAAGGAATGGAATAATGAGCTCCAGCGCACCGGTATCGGCGGACGAATTCCTGACCGGGCTCAAAGGCCAACGCGTGCTGGTCACGGCGGGCGCCGGCGGCATCGGCTTTGCCATTGCCGAGACACTGTCGCGGCTCGGCGCGCGTGTCGTGATCTGCGACATTTCCGACGAGGCGCTGGCCGCCGCTCCAGAGAGGCTCACACTCGCCGGCGCAGTCAAAGCGGACGTTTCGCGCGACGACGATGTCGACCGGCTGTTCGAGACCGTAAAGGAGAAGCTCGGCGGGCTCGACGCCCTGATCAACAATGCCGGCATTGCCGGGCCGACCGGCGGGGTCGATGAGATCGATCCGGCAGACTGGCGGCGCTGCATAGATATCTGCCTGACCGGCCAGTTCCTGTGCGCGCGCCGTGCCGTGCCGCTGATCAAGGCGGCGGGCGGCGGCTCGATCATCTCGATGTCTTCGGCCGCCGGCCGCCATGGCTACGCGTTCCGCACGCCGTACTCGGCTGCCAAGTTCGGCGTTGTCGGCCTGACCCAGAGCCTTGCCAAGGAACTCGGACCGCATGGGATCAGGGTCAACGCCATCTTGCCCGGCATCATAGAGGGACCGCGCATCGACAAGGTCATTGCCGACCGGGCAAAGCAGCTCGGCGTTTCAAACGAGGAGATGACACAACGCTATCTGCAGAACATCTCGCTGCGCCGCATGACCAGCCCATACGATGTCGCGGCGATGGTGGCCTTCCTGCTTTCCGATGCGGGCATCAACATTTCCGGCCAGTCGCTCGGCGTCGACGGCAACGTCGAGACACTCTGAGGGGGAGATCATGGCGAAGGTAGCAATTGTCGGAAGCGGCTTCATCGGGCGAGCGTGGGCGATAAGCTTCGCTCGTGCCGGCCATGATGTGCGCATGTGGGACCAGGCGCCGGCCGCGGCCAGCGGTGCGCGCGACTATATCGCTGGGGTGCTCGGCGACCTTGCCGCCAACGATCTGCTGCGGGGACAGGCGGTCGATACCGTGCTTGGCCGCATCACCATTGTGGAGGAGCTTGGCGAGGCCCTGGCCGATGCCGTCCATGTCCAGGAGAACACGCCGGAAAACCTCGAGGTGAAGCGTGACGTGTTCTCCCGCATCGACGCACTTTCCGGTCCGCAGGCGGTGATCGCCAGTTCCACCTCGGCGCTGTTGCCGTCGAGATTCACCGATCATCTTGAGGGGCGCCATCGCTGCCTCGTCGTGCACCCGATCAATCCGCCCTATCTCATCCCGGCAGCGGAGGTGGTGCCGGCGCCATGGACCTCCGCCGAAACGGTGGAAAGGACCCGCGCGTTTCTTGTCGAGGCGGGCCATGCGCCACTGGTGATGAAGCGCGAGCTCGACGGCTTCATCATGAACCGCTTGCAAGGCGCGCTGTTGGAGGAGGCGTTTCGGCTCGTCGCCGACGGCTATGCCAGCGTCGAGGACGTCGACACTGGCCTGCGCGACGGGCTGGCGCTGCGCTGGTCGTTCATGGGTCCGTTCGAGACGATCGACCTCAATGCACCCGGTGGTGTGCGCGACTATGTCGAGCGCTATCAGGCGATCTATTCCAACATCTTCCCGCAGATGCTGCGCCGCGTCGACTGGGCCGGCGAGGTCATGGAGACGATCGAGGCCGAGCGCCGCAAGCGCCTGCCGCGGGAAGAACTCGGCGAACGGCAGGTCTGGCGCGACCGCCGGCTGATGGCGCTGGCGGCGCACAAGAAAAAGTCGGATCAGGAGTTTGGAGAATGACGCAAACAAGCCGCAAGCCCGGCGCCCAGCAACCCAGCGGCAAGGTCATTATCACCTGCGCGGTGACGGGGGCGATCCACACGCCGACTATGTCGCCTTATCTACCGATCACGCCGGACCAGATCGCGCGCGAGGCGATCGCGGCGGCGGAGGCAGGTGCGGCGATCCTGCATCTGCATGCCCGCGACCCCGAGACCGGCAAGCCCGACCAGACGCCAGAGGCGTTCGCGCGTTTCCTGCCGCGCGTCAAGCAAGGCACCAATGCCGCCATCAACATCACCACCGGCGGCAGTCCTTACATGAAGGTGGAGGAGCGTGTGCGCCCCGCCGCCCAGTTCAAGCCGGAGGTCGCCTCGCTCAACATGGGCTCGATCAATTTCGGGCTCTATCACCTCGCCGACAAATACGAGACGTTCAAGTTCGATTGGGAAAAGCCGCATCTGGAAGCGACGCGTGATCTGGTCTTCCGCAACTCGTTCAAGGACATCGAATACATACTGGCAACCTGCTACGACAATGGGACCCGCTTCGAGTTCGAGTGCTACGACATCGCCCATCTCTATAACCTCTCCCATTTCGCCGATCGCGGGCTGGTGAAGCCGCCGTTCTTCGTGCAGTCGGTGTTCGGCCTGCTCGGCGGCATCGGCACGCACCCGGAAGACGTCGCCCATATGAAGCGCACCGCCGATCGCCTGTTCGGCGACCAGTTCCGCTGGTCGGTGCTGGGTGCGGGCGCCAGCCAGTTGCGCATCGCGGCACAATCGGCAGCGCTTGGCGGCAACATTCGCGTTGGGCTCGAAGACAGTCTTTGGGCCGGTAGGGGCAGGCTTGCCAAGTCGAATGCCGAGCAGGTGGTGCTTGCCCGCAAGATCGTCGAAGGCCTCGGCATGGAAGTGGCAACGCCCGACGAGGCCCGCGAAATCCTGTCATTGAAGGGCGGCGATCAGGTCGCGTTCTGACCGGTTTCTGCAAGGTTCGAACAGAGGAGGACGGCATGAAGATCGAAGTCGTGGTGGACGTGAAGACCACGCTGGGCGAGGGACCGCTGTGGGACGTTGAACAGGAGCGCCTCTACTGGATCGACAGTTTCGACGGGCGTGTGTTTCGGGCAACCGCCGACGGTAGTGAGATCCGTTGCTGGGACGTGCCGATGAAGATCGGTTCGATGGCATTGCGCAAGGACGGCGGCGGCGCTGTGGTATCGCTGCAGCGCGGTTTCCATCTGCTTGATTTCGCCACCGGCGAGGTGACGCCGATTCACGATCCGGAGCCGGACAGGCCGATGAACCGGCTCAATGACGGCAAGGTCGACCGGCGCGGCCGCTTCTTCGCCGGCTCAATGGACACGATGGAAGAGGGACCCTCCGGCGGGCTCTACCGGCTCGATTCGGATTTCTCCGTTACCAGAATAGATTCTGGCATCATCTGCTCGAACGGTCCGTGCTGGAGCCCGGACGACCGCACCTTTTATTTCGCCGACACCTGGACCGGCGAGATCTGGGCCTACGACTACGACATCGCAACCGGTGCCGCCACCAACCGGCGCACTTTCACGCGTGTCGATACCAGCCGGGGAGGGGCGGCTGACGGCTCAACTGTCGATGCGGAAGGATTCCTGTGGAACGCGCTGGTCTATGATGGCAGGCTGGTCCGCTACGCGCCCGACGGCAGCGTTGATCGCATCATCGACATGCCCGTCAAGAAGATCACCAGCGTCATGTTCGGCGGGCCGAGGCTCGACACCCTGTACGTCACTTCGATGGCCAAGCCGCCGCTGCCGCGCTTTCCGGGCGACGGAGTTTTACGCGGCAGCCTTTTTGCCATCACCGGCCTCGGCGTAACGGGAGTTCCCGAGCCAAGATTTGCCGCGTAAATCGGTGCGTAATGGCGATGTCCTTCCTGCCTGCTTGGTGCCACCCCAACGTCCCGCCGCAGGGCAACTGGCGCTGGAAGCTCGTGCCCTGCGGTTCTGATGGAACCCACAATGAGAGGCTTGAGGTGCCTTCGCCTGACGTGCGCGCGAACGTGTCCCTGGAGAAACCATCAACCGAGCGTTGGAAACCTGCTCGCAACAAGAAATCCACCCATTAGCAACTCCAACGCATCGAGTGCCTCTTCGTCCCGCAAATTGGTCAGAGCTACGCTGTCCACCAAGACAACCTTTTCATTGTCTATGTCATAGACTTCCCAAAGTCCGTCCCTGATCCTTCGGATGGCGTGTCGACGCTCCATAAGCGGAACCTAATACTCGAGTCGCGGCGACGTTGATAGAAAATTCGGGCACGAGCCGATCATAATAGTGGAAAACCGCAGGTCGCCCTGACGATGCTCTTGCGATTGAGTCCACGAAAAAGCGCTTCAGAAAACGAAGAGCACCGATGGCGGCAGCACGACAGGCGGTGCGCCGGCTATCACCAGTCCTGTGTTGAGGGCAGGTTGGTTTCCGCTATCAACCGCTTCGTCATCGACCACAAGCTGCAGTCATAGCCCTTCGTCTGGACCGACGATCCCGACAAAATCATCACGGCCGCCGCGCGTGCACCAGGTGCTGGAGTCGATCCATAGCATTGACTATAGCAGTGTGGCGGTCCGCGAATGTCCGCTCTCCCAATAGGCAAGTTCGACCCCAAACAGACGTCCTCGTCAGTCTTTCGCTAGTCGACACGCAGGCCTCGATGGCGACGACGTCCGTGAACGACAGGATTGGAGCTTTCGGTACTGACATACGGTTCTACCTCAGGCAAAGAGCAAATCGTGGACTACGGCGCCCATCAGGACAACGATTGCGAGCAGGGAGACTGCAAAAGCGATCGTGCGCCAAGGCTGCATGGCCTTCAGATAGACTATCGAATGTACGATCCTGGCGACTACAAAAATTGCGAAAATGGGAATTGCAATTGCTGCCTTTCCTCCCGTGAAAACAAAGAGCAGGCCCAGCAGCAGAAATGGATAGATCGTGGCCTCGGCATTGCGGTGTGCGCGCAGGAGCCGCGCGACAGTTGGCGGGTCAATTTCTGACACGGGTACACCATAGCGAGCCCCATCCTCCGGATTGATTGCCACGCCACCCTTCGCGCGGATCGCCCCGCTGGAAGCCCAGAGCATCAGAAGATTAAGGCATAGAACGACGCAGGTGATGGCATACGCCACCAGAGCCGCATCTGCCGCTGTCCAGATTGATTGTTGCATCTAATGTTACTCGCCGCTGCTCGGAGCAGTTGACGGAGAGCTGGATGTCCGTTGTGCCATCGCGCCAATATGTGCGGCAAGGTTGTCCAATGTCTTGGCCGTTCCGGTGTCGATGCCCATTTTCAGATATTGCTCCAACCGTTCCGCCGAGCCGCACTCGATCCTCACCGTCAGAAACGTCTTGCCGCCAGTCTCGTCGAGAATGACACGCCCGATCGCCCCCATTGCTTCGAAGACGAGATGACGCGGCGGTGCGATCTCGCGATAGACGCCAGCGAACTGGTTGGCGCCAGGGGGATGCCGGTTGACGAACCTGAAGGCCCCTCCCGGACGCAGGTCGATCTCGCATTGTGCGAGCGGTTCGCCTGATGGATCCCACCAGCATGCCACATGCTCCGGCTGCGTCCATGCCTCGAAGACCTGTTCACAGGGCGCAGCAAGCACGCGCGTCAGAATGATCGTGTGCTTGTCCCGGTCGAGTATCAGGTCGGTGTTCGCGATCCCTGCCAGCATGCTACTTCTCCTTTTTGCCCATTTTTTCGAGGTGGCGATCCAGATTGTCGAGCCTGTCTTCCCATTGGCTGCGAAACGGCTCTACCCAGTCGGCAATATCCTTGAGAGCCGTTGTCACCAGCTTGCGCGGTCGCCGCTGCGCATCACGTCCGCGTTCGATGAAACCCGCATCCTCCAGCACCTTGAGATGCTTGGAGATCGTGGGTTGACTGAGTTCGAATGGTGCCAGCAGTTCCGACACCGTGGCTTCGCCCGTCGCAAGGCGGGCCAGGATCGCGCGTCGCGTGGGATCGGAGAGGGCCGAGAATGCCTTGCTCAGACGGTCGCCGGTGGGTCCATATATTGCCATATGACTATATAGCCATATGGCGATTAACGAGTCAAGACCTTAGATAAGAGGCCGTCGGCTAGGCACGACGATTGCCTCGGGTGGGCGGGCTTCTTTTGCTTACCCTATCCGAGGAGTCCGATGGGTATGTCTGGGGAAGCCGCTCCAGATTGCCAATCGTTTTCCTGTTGAGCTGCATACCGATTGCCTATTCGGCACCGGGCGGAGATGTTTCAATGGCCAGGACCTCCAAGCCGTCAATTTCTTGCATCACCTTTCCAGCGATGCCTTGCAAGTCGCCGTACATCCCCGCGGTCGACTCGATTACGCCTTGTATTTGAGCCTCCCGCTTGGCCCACAGGCGTGTTGTGGCCTTGCGTTCCTTGGCCAGGTCCTCCTGCATATCAGAGAACTTTTCGACGATGGCCTCGACGCGATGGCGGAACCGCGGACCGGTCAGATAGCCATAGACCTGCTCCATTTTGGTGGCTTGGCCGTCCTGGGCGAGGCGGGAGTTCGCCAGCTCGATGAGTGATTGTCGCAGCATGATTGCGATCGGCATCGCGCATTTGGGATGGGCGACATAGACCCCGTCCAGAAGATCGAAGGTTTCCACACCGGCAGGCAGAGCTTCCGAGATCATAAGCGCAATGTCCGCCTTTGCGGCCCGCTGATCAGCCCTGAGCTTCCCCAACCAACCCTGGCTCCATTTCTTGGTGCGTTTCGATTCCCACAAAATGGCGCCGCATGGCTGGCCGGCCGGTCCGACGACGCGGTGCAGGACATCTCCGCCGAACTCACCCTTGGCAACCGGTTCAATGACGTCCATCGGGAACCGGCCGGCAATGAGGGCTTCCAGCTGAAGCTCCAGAACTTCACCCTGCAGCTGCTGGGAACCCTGTTCCGCACGGCGCTTCAGCTCCTCAATCTGACGCTGCATGCCTGCGATCTGTTCTTCCTTTTCCGCGACCTTCATTTTGAGCCCGTCTTCCGCTTCCGACCTCGCCTTGACGCGAACGGCGTCCAGCCCCTCCTGGATCTTCCTTTCGATGGTCAGCGCCATCTCCCGGCTTTCGTCGTCAAGCGCACGCTGCTTTTTCAGGAATTCCGCCTGTTGCTGCTGGGCCTCGGTGAGCTTTTCGTCGCGCGCCTTCAACGTCGCCTCCAGCTCGGCAAGCTTCTTATCCTTGTCCTCCAGGTCTACCGAAAGCAGCAATTTTGCCTTGCGGGCTTCCTCGACCGCGATTCCGGCACGCTCAAGCTTGATTTGCCCAGCCACCTGGTCGGCGATGTCCTCTTTGGCGGCGACGATCTCGGCCTGCTGGCGCTTGAGCTCCTCTTCTCTGGCAGCCATCGATGCCTTGCTCTGCGCCAGGCGCATTTCGTATTCTTCACGCGTGGCGGCAATCAAAGGGGCCGCGAGCGACTCATTGAGCTTGATTTCCGTCTTGCAGCTTGGGCAGCTGATTATCGGTTCATTGAGAATCCTGTCCCCCTGCAGCATGGTATTGATGGGCTGGACGGTCATCTGCGCGCTGCCTCCCTGAGGAATCAGTTAAAGGACACGCCAGACTATATATCTCGCCACGCGTTTTCGGAAAAGAACAAAAAGTGAACCATTTTTCTGCGGCTCCATGAAGTCCATGTGATCGGCGATGTATCTGCGCGTGCTGACTGAGAAGGCGAGGGCCCGGGAGTTTTCGGTCGGGCCTATGCTGATGGCTGCTTTGAAAGCTCGTGGGTCACCGACCAGGATGGCCGGTAACGGAATCGCCTAGCCTTGCTCTAATTTAGCTTGGGCCATATTTGCTGCGACTGAGTGGTGATCCCACAGGAATCGAACCTGTGACCTACAAATTAGGAGTTTGTCAGGCGACCTTTACTGTTGTTTCCCAATGCCGGTCTTTGTACGATGGCGCTGCCACTAACATGTTCAAGTTGTGTAGTTTTCGTACTGCACGGCTATAATAGCGTAGACAAACCAACAGAGCGCGTGGCATTGCTTACTATGCGTCGGCCAAACCGGACTGCCGCAACTGCGCGACGGCGTCGACCTCGCCTGGTATAGCGGTCTTACCACCATGGTTGACGCCTGCGAGGTCCAGCAGCACGCCCCTTGTCATCGGTCCAGCGTGACCAAGAGTCCGGTGTGCGTCAAATCCCGAACAAGGCCATGGTTTCTTCTTATTCCTTTTTGGGTCAGGGCGGGCAGGCGCTCTCGATTATCCTTGCCGACAACCAATCCAGGCCAACGTCCGACGTCGATCGTGCATGCCGCACGAGGCTGAACGTAAACGGATCAATGGCGAGTGGCGTTTTCAGGACCGCAAGCCCGAACTGATCGGCGTATTTGGCGGCGAGCCGGGCCGGGACCGTTGAAGAGAGATCGCCGCTCGCCACAACGCCCATGGCCGTCATGAACATCGGGACGCTGGCGACAACCCGGCGCCGAAGCCGGCGCTTCTTCAGAGCCTGATCGACCATCCCATGAAATCCACCCCTGAATGAGACGAGGATGTGATCGAGCGATAGGTATTCTTCGAGCGACATCGCCGCGTCGTGAGCGACGGGATGGTCTTTCCTGACAACAACGACAAAGTCTTCTTCGAAGACTGGCACGGCCCGGAACTCGTCGGGCAGATCCCAGACGCGCCCGATCGCCATCTCCATTTCGTTGGTGCGCAGGGCGTTCAGGCTTTCGGTTCCGACAGCGAATTGAAACGCCACCCGGCATCCAGGTGCCTCGGCACGCAACGTCCTTATCAGCGGCGGGGCAATCACGGCGCCGACAAGGTCGTTGCCGGCGAGCCGGAACGAGCGCGTGGATGTTTCGGCGTCGAAGTGCGTGGGAACCTTGAGTGCATCCTGGGCAAGTCGAAGAATGACTTCGACTTGTGGGAGAAGCTGTGAGGCACGCTGTGTCGGTTCCAGACCGTTCGGGCGCCTGACGAACAGGGGGTCGTCGAAGAGTTCCCGTAGCCGAGCCAGCGCATGGCTGACGGCAGACTGGCTGACACCCAGCGTAGCCGCAACAAGCGTTGTCTTTTGCAATCGAACGAGATCCCGAAAGATCGTCAGCATGGTGAAGTCGAGCCGGCGCAGTTTCTGCTGATCGGTGTTGGCTTTGCTAGTCAACTGCATCTCCTACTTGCTGCACCAGCCATCCTGTTCGGCCATGATATCCGAATTGTTCATATCACATATCCAGCGATTTCAGTTGAACGAATAATGACCCATCCTATGATCGAAGGCGAGAGGTTCGGTCGTGGCAGTGGCCGGTCGCAAGAAGGGATCGCTGAACTTGATGGATAGTCCACTGGGCGCACCGACCAAGGTCGGATCGCTGGATCGAAGGCAATTGCTGGTCGCGACCGGCGCTCTGCTCCTGTCGGCGCAGGTCACCGTCAAAGCGCGGGCCGCATCTTCACTCCCCGACAAATTCATCAATGCCTGGCTGCGCATCGATCCAGACGACATCGTGACGATCATGCTCTCCCAGTCGGAAATGGGACAGGGCATCCAAACCACCCTTCCTTTGGTGCTCGCCGACGAACTCGGCGCCGACTGGTCGCGCGTCGCGCTTGAATGGGCCGATTTCGATCCCGCATACCGGCACCCGCAATATCAATGGATGTTCACCGGCAACAGCGAATCGATCTCGACCTTCTTCCCGATCATGCGCACCGTTGGCGCCGCCGCACGCGAGATGCTCGTCGGCGCGGCCGCGACGCGTCTGGGGGTTGCCGCTGCGAGCCTTCGCGTCGACCAGGGCCGCATCCATCATGATCCGACTGACCGGGTGGTGAGTTTTGGTTCGGTTGCCGCTGACGCGGCAAGGCTCGATATCCCAAAGGATCCTCATCTCAGGCCGACAAGCAGCTTGGAACTGATCGGCAAGCCGCAGCCACGCGTCGACATACCCTCGAAAGTCGATGGCTCGGCGATTTTCGGCATCGACGTGAAAGTGCCCGGCATGGCGGTGGCCGCCATCCGCCGCGCTCCTTCGCAAGGGGGATCGCTGGCGGCCTTCGACCCAACGGCGATCAAGGCTGAGCGCGGTGTGCTTGCCGTCGTCGAAATTCCGTCTGGCCTCGCTGTCATTGCCAATGACTACTGGACGGCGAAGCGGGCTCTCGATGGCGCAGAGCTTACATTCAAGCCGGGTCCACTCGCCGGATATTCAACCAGTGGCCAAAGGGCCGAATATAGCGCGCTGCTGAAATCCACGTCGTTCGACACGAAAGTCAAAGCGGGCGACGCTTCTGCCGTTCTGGCGGCTGCCGACAGCCCGCTGGAGGCTATCTTCGAAATCCCGGTGCAGGCGCACGCGACGATGGAGCCGATGAACTGCACGGCCCATGTGACGGACGATCGGTGCGAGTTGTGGATCCCGACACAGGGCGTCGAGATCACCCACGCTGTCGCCAAGCAGATGCTGGGTCTCGCCGACGACCAGATCATCATCCACAGAACGTTGCTGGGCGGCGGCTTTGGGCGGCGGCTGCTCGCGGATTTCGCGAAGATCGCGATCCTGGTTGCAAAGGCCGCCGGCCGCCCGGTCAAGGTCATCTGGAGTCGGGAAGAGGATTTCCGCTACGACGCCTACCGCCCGCCAATGGTCCATGCGGTGAAGGCGTCTCTCGGCAATGACGGGTTGCCGGCGGCGATGACGCATCGTGTCGTCTCGCCGTCCCACATGCTCTACATATTCCCGCGCGGTGTCATCAAGGCACAGGGCGACTGGGCGCGGCCGATCATGCCGCCGGCGGCATACGATGGCATGGCCGTCGAGGGCCTGACTGAGACGCCTTACGCCATTGCGAACTATGCGGTCGAACAACATCGCGTCGACACGCCGCTCTCGGTTTCCGTCTGGCGCACGACCGGCCACGGACCGAACAATTTCGTCCTGGAAAGCGTCATCGACGAGTTGGCGCACCGCGCCAATGCCGACCCGCTTTCGTATCGGCTGAGACTTGCCGCTTCCGATCCCCGCGCGGTCGCGGTGCTGAACGCTGTCGGCGCGCTGTGCGGCTGGCAGGCTGCATTACCGGCGGGGCGATTCCGCGGTCTGGCGCTCGCCAAAGCATTCGGCGGCTATATCGCGCAAGTCGTCGAACTCTCCGTCAAGGACAAGACCATCAAGTGTCACCATGTCTGGAGCGCCGTCGATATCGGCCAGACCCTCGACCCAGGCATTGCCAAATCCAACATCGAGGGCGGCGTGGTCTGGGGACTTTCCGGCCTGCGCACCGAGGTAACCTTCGCAGACGGCGAGATCGAGCAGACGAATTTCGATCAGTTTGACCCGCTGCACGTGTCCGAGACGCCTGTCATCACGACTCGGTTCGTCGAGAGCGGCGCCAAGCCGACAGGCGTCGGGGAGATTGGTCCCGTGCCGACGCACGCCGCTTTCTGCAACGCCGTGTTCGCCGCGACAGGCGAGCGCATCCGAGCCCTGCCGATTTCGCGCAGCGGCTACCAGCGGATCTGACGGGAGCAACGCAATGACACGATTTTCCGTCAATGGTCGCGCGGTCACGGTCGACGCCGAGCCGGACATGCCGTTGCTTTGGGCATTGCGCGATCACCTCGGCCTGACGGGCACTAAATTCGGTTGCGGCATCGCTGCCTGCGGCGCCTGTACAGTGCATGTCGATGGCCAGCCCGTGCGCTCCTGTTCCTTTTCGCTCGGTGAAGCTGAGGACAAACATGTCACGACGATCGAGGGACTTTCGGATAACCGCTCGCATCCCTTGCAGCAGGCCTGGATCGCAGAGCAGGTTCCCCAATGCGGCTATTGCCAGTCCGGCATGATCATGGCCGCCGCCGCGCTGATCAACGACAAGCCGCATCCGACGGATGAAGACATCGATGCGGCAATCACCAATCTGTGCCGCTGCGGCACCTATGCCCGCATCCGCGCCGCGGTGCATCGCGCTGCGGGTGATGCGTGATGACTGGCCATCGGCTTGCGCTGGGAGCGCTCGTCGGCGTGACGATTGCCGCCGTCTCGGCGTTCGTGCAGCCGCTGTGGTCGCAAACGAACGGCAGCAGTACGGCCTCAGCCGACGCCTTCGCGACGGTCGCCCGCGTCATGACAAGCCCGCGTTGCCAGAATTGCCACACATTGACTGACTATCCGCGCCAGGGCGACGACCGGCATCGACATCTGTTTCGTGTGGCGCGTGGACCCGCGGATCATGGTGCGGCGGGCCTGCCATGTTCATCCTGTCATGGAAAATCGAACAATGCGGCCAGCGGCGTCCCCGGCGCCGACGAGAACTGGCGCCTCGCGCCACTCAGCATGGGCTGGGACGGCCTTTCGACAAATGAGCTCTGCGAACATTTGAAAGACCCGCGGCACAACGGAAACCGCACTGGCGATCAGGTCATCAACCATCTCAGATCGGCGCTTGTGAGATGGGCCTGGTCACCAGGTACCGATCGGACCGGGCAAGCACGAACGACCCCGCCGATCCCCTATGAGGAATTCGTGATGGATGCCGAAACCTGGATGAGGAGCGGAGCTGAGTGTCCGAAATAGCCAAGCCTGAGGATCTGCCGGATCGCAACACACTGAACAAAGACGCCGCCGACCGAGGTCGCCGCCACTTCCTGCAATATGTGGCCGGTGCGACAGCCGCCCGGGCCGGGTTGTGCGGGTGCGGCATTCATCCCGCCCTTGCGGCCAGCAGCACGACTACGACGCCTGGTGCGGGACCTGTGGTCGACCCTGGCAAAGGCTACCTTGTCCAGCAGATTGGCGATGGGGTTTATTGGGTTACAGATGGTGCCTACAGCACCACTGTTTCTTGTCTCTTCGACAGGGGTGATCGCTTGCGACGCGCCACCCAGCCTTGGGGAAAACTACTTTAGGGCTATCGCGGACGTCACGGACAAGCCGGTGACGCATCTGGTCTACAGCCACGAACATGTCGACCATATCGCCGGCGCGCATCTGTTTGCAAAGGACGTTACGATCGTCGCCCACGCCCGGACAGCCGAACTGCTCTCATCGCGGAAGGACCAGCGGCGCCCGGCTCCAACTGTAACCTTCGAAACGACCTATACCCTTGAGCAGGGAAACCAACGCCTCGAACTGGCCTACAAGGGCATCAACCATTCGATCGACAACATCTTCATCTTCGCGCCACGCCAGAAGACCCTGATGTTCATCGACGTCGTTTATCCCGGCTGGATGCCCTACAAGAATCTCGGCGTCGCCGTCGATATTCCCGGCTTCGTCGAAGCACACCGCACTGTTCTTGCCTACGACTTCGAGACGCTGGTCGCCGGCCACGTCAGTCGTCCTGGAAACCGCGCGGATGTCGAGACCCAGGTCGAACTGGTGAAGGACCTCGTCGAGGCGGCGGAACAGGCCTACGCGAGCCTGTCCTTTCCCGCTTTCCTGAAGCAGCATCCGCCAGGGCGCAGTGGCAAAACAGCCTGGGACCTTCATCAGGGCTATGAGCAGGCCCTGGTCTCCCAGATGCATGATGGGCTGCTAACGAAATGGCGCGACAGGCTCGCCGGGACCGAAACCTACCTGCGCGACAATTGCTGGGCGATGCTCGAAACATTCGTCGTCCAGGGCAAGCCGGATATCTCCGGGCTGTAACGCAATACTGTTTGTGGATTCAACCTTCACGGCCTGCGAACCTGAGCAGGTATTGGCAATGGTCGAACGTCAGAACTTATCCACAGCAAAAGCCTTCGCAATTGCACGGCGGCAGGGCTTGACGTGCCCCACGGCAGGGCATTGACGAGGAGTTGACGGATGGCGAACGTTGTTATCGTGGCGGGCGGCTGGCATGGAGGCTGTGAGATCACGCCTTTCGCGCGCAAGCTGCGTGAACTTGGACATGAAGTCGTTTCTGCAGCTATGCTGGACCGACGTAGCAGACCAAAGTGGATTGTCACAGCCTTCGGAGTCACCCAAGGCAGGCGCGCATCAATGTGGCGCATATCTAGCCCGGATATCTCACACAGTCTTTCGGCGCGAGGCTGGCGGCGGAGATTTGCCGGCGCTTGAGCTGCGGGCAAAGGATGTCGGCCGCTTGGAGGCGGACACCGCCGCGCTCAAGGCCGAGTGCGAGGCTGGCGACCGGGCGAAGGATCTGCTGGAAGCGTTCTCAACGACGCCTGCCACGACTGTCGCCGGCGTGGCGGGCAAGCTTGAGGCCGTGTTGCACGAGGGTAAGGCCTGGGGGGAATGCTCCGAGTTCCCCTGGCCGCAAATCCGCTCGGCGCTTAGCGATCTGGTGCGCATCGCCCGGCAGAACATGCCGGAACAGTTCTTTTCACGGCGAGCAGCGTCCTAAGATCCTGAGGCGGCGGGCTGGCTGCTGTTTCCGCGGCTGAAAAATGGAGGCGCGATATTAAGATCCCGTCCAACCCAACTTCCGGCTTCAGCCGAGAACCCCTCAGCTTGCAGTGAAGCGTCTGCCTCACGTCACCCTTCAACCGCCATGGAATTGCCAGCGCAGAGCCCTCTTGCGGCATCTCACCATCGGGCGGTGAGCGATCCCAATCTGTTGGATGCCTTCAACCGCGATGCCGCCGTGCAGAAACGGACCGTGCCTGAAGCTGCAGAGGCAGCGACTGCCCTGTGGGGAAAGACAGCCGCAACCGCAATCGCCTGGTGCGCGGTGTCGGCGTATTGCTACGGGCGGATACGGGAGTACCGGTTCTGGTTTCGGGTATTCGCCTATCTTTGCCGAAGTGGGAGCAGAGTCGGAGAAGGTTCGTCCAGGCTTTTCCCGATAGGGAAATCATGTTCGACGAGGGAACTGCCTGCTTGTCGAGAGAACGCCGGACCGAAGTCAGCCCGTCAAGGCCAGAGCCGCATCGCTGTGGCGCGTGCCGCGCCAGCCTTGACCGGAAGTTTCCGGCACGGCGGACGCTTGGGACGCAGGCAAACTCCGGTACGAGCGGTACCGCTCTACCCCTCGGGGTACATTACTCCGGCAATTCGTCGCCCTTGATCGGCGCCTTCCCTTTGCCGGCCCGTTTCAGGATGTCCAGCGCCTTGGGGATGTGGGCACGGGCGGCGCGTTCCTGAAAGTAACTTTCCGTGCGCAGCGCCGAAAGCTTTTCAGCGACTGCCACGTTAATGAACTGGTTGAGCGGCACGCCTTCGCTCTCCGCCACCTTGCGCGCCTCATCCAGAAGCGAGACCTGAAGTCGCAGTGCGAAATTGCTTCTTCTCATGTCTTTTTCTCCAATCCTCTCAGCGCCTCACTTGGCGACAGGACCATGATACCGAAGCGCTCGGCCAGCTTGCCGAAGTCGCGTAGGTTGAACGTCACTATAGCATCCGCCCGTCCGTTTACCGCCGCTTCCAGCACCATGTCGTCGTCAGGGTCGCGCACGGCGGGCCGCCAGAGAAAGAGAAGGCGAACCGGCTCGGCGACGGACGCCACGGCATCTAGCAACGCGTTCACATCCTCAGCCGACAGGCCGGAAGCCTCAAGGTGCTCGGGCCTCGTCATGACCGCCTCGTACTCGATCATCACCGGCACCGAAGCAATGAGCGTCAGCCGGCGTTCCAAAGCCGCCACCAACAGTTGGCGCGAGGCACCAGCGTCACTTCGGATCGCCGCCACCATGGTCGCCGTATCGACAAGCAGTCTCATGCAGGCATATTGGATATCGCGTGCGATATTGCAAGAGGACCGAGCTTTTGGTAATTTGGCCCGGCTTCGGGATCCCAAATCGCAGCGCGCAAGTATTTGCACGCCACACTACGGCCGCGCGGCAACTGAACTTGTCTTGCCGATCATCACGCCGCTCAATGCCCTCGATCTATACAGAAGAGCGGGCATGCCATGGTGGACGAGGCCAAACCTGGGAACGACAGCGCAAGTCACGATTACAGGGCTGACATGTCGGCACGAGATATGGTTGAACGAGCCGTCCTGTCGATCGCCCGTTTGTTGGGTCGGCGGGCTGCTCGGGAGCATTTCGAGGAATTGCAGGCGGCCAACGACAACAATGTCCACCTCTTGAGAAAACACCGTCAGAAGGGGAGGGTGGGGCGCGAGGAGAGGGCGTAGGGGCGCCCCGCGCTCCGGTGCTGGCCCGTTCGATGCGGGTAAGGACCGGAGGCCCGCCAAGAAATCAGTCCGGCTATTTGCGAACGATGCCGCGCAATCGACGCTGCGCCGCCGTCTCTTTGATCACGCCAGCAATTTTGCGGACAAATGCGGGGCTGAACGCGCCGATCGGCGTCGTCGTCACCAGATCATAGGCTTCATCGACCGGCACCCGGTTAAATTCGTCCAGGATCAGCCATGACGGATAGTCGAGGCCGCCGCGGCGGCATTCGATTTCGCTGATGGCGAGATGCGGGCGCGACCGGTCGGGTTTTTGCGAAGTCAGCGGAAAGAGAAACAAGGCTGCGGGCGTTGCTAGCGTCCGGACAACGATGCAAACCGGCCTCTCCTTGCGTCCGGATTCCTCGCCGGCGTCTGCTTCCCGCGCCCATAGGTAATAATATCGGAGCAGATCGCCAGCTTTAAGCATCGGGCGTGTCGCCGGAAATTATGGCATCCAGTCCTGTCATGAGTTCATTGTGGACATCATCCGGTGCGTCCTCGATCGTATAGGCGACCGAATGCGGCTGGCCGACGAGCTGGTGGTACTGAGCAGCGGACAGGATGACGAGCTTTTCCTTGCCGCGCTTGGTCAGGGCCACCGGCTCGATCAATGCCGTTTCGAGGATTTCGCCTGACACGCGATTCATGTCGGAGAATGTGAATTGCTTCATCGCCGTACTTCCTTTTAAAGTACCTATAATAGGTAATTCACGTAAGAAAAGCAAGAATGGTGGCGCCCACGCGCCACCTTTCCTATCAGCATCGACCCGCTCGAAAGAGCGGCATTGTCCGTTCATTGCTGAGTGCGGCGCGGTTGGTCTGGAACGTGTGGCCGTCCCACTCCTTCCATGCCTCCCAGCCTGGGGTCGGAGCAAGAACAGTTCCCAGCGACACGAGGTTGAACGGAGCATGAACGTCATGCGGCGTGGCGTAACCGAGCCGGAAGTCTGAGCGACCGGAAGCTTTCACGCATCTGATGTTCTGTATCCCAGGTATAGATGCCGGTCAGATTGATGTGTTCCCAGCTCAGCGGCGAGACGTGCTTGAGCGGATGATCCGGGATCTCGCGGTGCATTTTGCGCAAGTGGGTGACGGCCCGTTCGATATAGACCGTATTCCAATGCACGATCGCGCTAACGATGAGGTTGAGGCCGGAGGCGCCGCCGCCGCCGCGCCGGTCGCGCCAGCCATCGATCGTATCGGAGCGGCTGACCGCCGTGACGTGCGCTGGCAGCGATGTAGATGAGCCTAAGGACCGATTAACCATAGACACAACTTCTGCTATTGCCGAACAAGCGGATATTCCTCCGGAAGCTCATCATCCATGGCTATCGTTCAGTGCACGGCAGCCGGGGCTTTAATACCTGCAGCGCATGGCCGAATCTGCTCGCGTTCGCCCTATTTCACGGCTTTCACTTCCACGCGCCGGTTGAGAGCGCGCCCCGAATCCGTGGCATTGTCAGCGATCGGTCCATTAGCCCGCGGCCGTCACCACTATAAACGAGGTTGACAAAACAGATGGCTACACCGGGCTCAACGAGGCTATGTTGGGTCCCGCGGGCATGGTGGCTGATCAGGTACGCCATAGCTGCGAGTAAATGCGGCACCGCGGGCTCGGCCCGACCGGTGCAGGCCGATATTCCCAAAAACCTGCGTATGAAGTTACTCGGTCTTTCCACTTCCGCGCTGCTAACCACGATGAATTCCGCGGCCGCCCTGTCGTACTGCGCGCCAGATGACGAACCTTGTCGGCAATCTACCGATTTTCCGATTCTTATTCTATTCGGAGTTCTGGTTGTGATGGCGATGGTCTCCAAAGTCATCACATATTTCCGGCAGAAACAGGGGCGAAAATAACGGAGTGGGCGGCTGCGCATAACGGGCGGCGCGCTATAAACTTGGAGCCAATGTTTAATCACTGGGCTGCCTATGCAGCGTTTGAGGGCAACTGTGAAGCGGCTTTTTATCGCGGTTCTGGTCGCATCTGCGGTTTTTAGTTCTCAGGCTAGGTCCGCAGTCGATCCAATGATCAAGGCCGAACAGAGCGCGCTAATCAGATGTAATTTGGGGTGGGCCGCAAAACTAGCGGTCCAGCCTGGCGCCCCGAGTACCTTAGCAAGAAAAGCGCAGCAATTGTGCGCGGGAGAAGACGCAACGTACGACCGCGTGGTGCGATTGTCCCTTCGTTACAAGGTGATCGCCGACAGATACATGCGCAAAATACATGCCTCTCAATTGAGGTCTAATGCAGCGATGATTGTTAAAGTCCGCGCTCTGATGAAAAAGAGAAGGCCATAACTCCCCTCGGCTGCTATGCGCAGATCGGCTTGCGGATGATAGTCTCAGTGATCGCTGCGGCCTTACTCAATGCTCTCTGAAGTCCTGCAGCGAAGCGTGACGTAGATCCTCTTCGCCGCGCATATGCTTCACGCGGCCGATTAGCCCAGCTTGACGGGTCGTGACCTAGGAGAATCCGCTGACTAATTTCTTTGTCCAGCTTGCAATTGCGAGCCCGCAAGCGACGCCGACACAATCGGCAAACCAGTCGAACATATCCATGTCGCGGCCTATCATTTGCATGCCCTGGAGGATCTCGATCGCGGCGCCGGTAAGAGCAAGAAAAATGGTCAGTCTTGCCCTGTGCTCTGGCCAACCGAGACTGCCGATAGCCGTCAACACGACGAAAGCTGCGGCGTGATTGAGCTTGTCATCATGAGAGGTGAAGCCGAAGCCAAAATTCTGCAAAAGCCACTCCGGTGAGAGTGCGAGCACGAGGACACCGGCCAGTGTGACCAGAAAAGCAGTCCTTGCCGCGATGGGAAAAGATCTTGCACGCAAAAAAATGGGGTCACTCCTTTTCCGACGTTACAGGCCGGTACTTCGAACATAGCCGTCCGCACCTAGCGGCACATTGGAACAGAGTCCACTGCCGCGGGAGGGCTAGGCAAAAGCCATTAGCTGGCCTTCCGCGTTCAATGCGGCAGGATCAGGGCGGGCGTCAACCACCCGAGAACCGAGCCGTTCATGCTCCAGCATTTTCGGCACGCGCCGTCTGCACCATTTGCGAAGTTCGTCGCGGGAGCCCGAGAGCTGCTCTCGTTGGCGACCGGGTGGGCATCATCGGCGGAATGAACTCGGGACGGCCGGCGCCGGTACTACAACTTTACGCACCCAGTCAATACTAGGCACAAAGCTTATATTAGCCAGAGCGAACGGAACGTGATTCTGGAAGGGAAGCCGCGATGCTGCGGACCGCGTCCTTCATCTACGACCGCACAAGATTGTCAACAATCTGTAAAAGTTTTGTTGACAGATAATAGATTTGAGCCCTCACTCACAAAACTCCGCGTATCGGTCGAGTTCTGTCGCAACAATGCGCGGCCTCCAAAGGGGAAAGAACAATGATCAATAGACGTTCAATAATCACATTCGCCGCGCTCGGCACCGTCTCTGCGCTGGCAATCATGGCCGGCGGCACAATCACGGTGCACGCCGCCAACAAGGAACTCAAGATCGGCTTTGTCGGCGTGACGAGTGGCGCGGCCGCTGCGTGGGGCACGTCCAACGTCCGCTCGATGCAGACGCGCGCCGCCTGGATCAACGAAACCGGCGGTGTGAAGATTGGTGACGAGACCTATGACATCAAAATCGTCACCTTCGACGATCAGAAGGACCCCAAGCGGGCGATCGCCGGCATGGAGAAGATGGCCCAGGAGGGCATCCACTATGTCGTCGGTCCGAACGTTGACGACGGCGCGGCGGCGGTGCGTCCCGTGGCAGAATCCAAGGGCATCATCTATTTTCCCTACGCATTCCCGAAGGAACTCTACACCCCGCCGGCGTCCAACGCCGTGCTCGGCATGATCGCCAACTACCAGTCAGCTCCGGCGATTTACAAATATCTCATGGAAAACAGGGGCGTGAGAAAAGTTGCCTTTGTCGCCGCCAACGAATCCGATCCGCTGAGCCAGCGGGATGGCGGTGTTGCCGCGGCAAAGGCGCTCGGACTTGAGGTTGTGGCTGCCACGGACGTCTACCAAAACGATACCCGCGATTTCACACCGGTACTGACGCCGATCGTTCTGCAAAAACCGGACCTGCTGGTGCTTTCGGGTGTCGCGCCCGGCAATGCGCCGCTGCTGATCCGCGCCGCGCGCGAGCTCGGCTACGAAGGTCTGATCTCCACCGAAACGGCGCAGGATGCCAAGGTGCTGGAAGAGGGCGCGGGTGAGTTGGCCAACGGCTTCATCTCAGTCGGCGGCGCATCGACGCCCGAAATCGCGTCCGACATGATGAAGGAGTTCGTCGACCGCTATACGAAAATGTTCGGCGAATACAATGACGAGTCCAACACCAAGGTCTACGCGCTCGAATACATCATCGAGACGCTGAAGGCGAACCCGGCCGCGATCGACAATGTCGAGGAGTTCAAGAAGACGATCGACACTTTTTCGGCGCCCAATCCCTATCTGAAGGGCGATGCCAAGCTGACCTATGTCGGAATGACGTCGTTTGGCCAGAAGCGCCAGCTTTCGGTCCCGATGGTGGTCACGGAATACCGCGACGGCAAGTTCGAGACGCTCTTCGTCGCTCAAGTCGATTGACGCAACTGCACTGAAGCGGATTGCCGCAGAGGCTCGTGCATTCGTCTTGAGCCTCTGAATGGCCGGGGAACCATCCTGATGGAACAAGTCATCGCCAACGGGCTCTATCTTGGCGCGCAATACGCCTTGATCGCGCTCGGTCTGACCCTGATCTTCGCGCTGATGAACGTGCTTAACTTTGCCCATGGGCAGATGTACGTTCTCGGCGGCTTCATCACCTACACCGTCTATGGCCAGCTCGGCATGCCTTTCGTCGTCGCGCTCGTTGCGTCCGGGATCACGCTGCTGGTTATTGGAGCGCTGGTCGAGAAATTCCTTTTCAGAACGGTGATCAAGCGAAGCGTGCGGGAGGAAAGTACGATGCTTCTCGCGGCGGCGGTCGCATTCTTCCTCGACGCCGTGATCCTCCTCCTGTTCGGTGAAAAGCAGCGCGGCGTGCCGAAGATCGTCAACGGCGTCTTCGTCTCCGACAGCCTCATAATGCCTTACGACCGGCTGCTGGTCGGCGCACTCGCCATACTGTTCATCGCCTCCTTCGTGCTTTTCATGCAGTACAGCAAGCCGGGACGCGCCATGCGGGCGCTGGCGCAGGACCGGGTCGCGGCGCAGCTTATGGGCGTCGAGGTCGACCGCTATTCGATGATCGGCTTTGCGCTCGGGGCCATGCTTGCCGGCATAGTCGGCGGGCTGCTGGTCGCCATCACCGGCGTCAATTCGGGCATCGGCGGGCCGATCTCGATCAAGGCGTTCTTGATGGTGATGATCGGCGGGGCCGGCGTGGTCAGCGGAGCGATCGCCGGCGGCTTCATCCTCGGCATGATGGAATCGGTCGGCCTGACGGTGCTACGCCAATATGGCGACGTCACTTATCTCGTCATCTTCGCCGCGCTGATGGTGTTCCTGAGCATCCGCCCGAACGGGCTCATGGGCAAGCCGTGGGGGTGATCGACATGAAGCGTACGCGCAACATCCTCGGCGTCGCTGTCTTCCTGCTGGTCGTACTCATCGGCGTGCCCTGGCTGATCGAGGCGACCGGTCGGCTCGACCTCTACTACACGCTGACTTCGGTCGCGCTGCTCAGCATCGCCAGCGCCGGGGTGTGGGTGACTTTCTACATCGGCCGCATCAATATCGGCCAGGGCGCCTTCGCGCTTATGGGCGGCTATGTTTCGGCCATCCTTGTCGTCCAGTATGGTGTGTCGTTCTGGCTGACACTGCCGCTGGCTGGGCTGTTCTGCGCCGCTGCAAGCGTGCTGATCGGGCTGCCCATCCTCAGGCTTCGCGGCGTCTATTTCGCCATGGTCACGCTGGTTTTGACCGAAGTGGCGCGGCTGCTCGCGCTGGCACTGCCGATCACCAACGGAGCCAAGGGCATGGTCAGCATTCCGCTCCCCGGCGGCATCTCGATCTTCGGGCTGACCATCCTTCCGGATTTCGCGACGCTCGCCAATCCGCGTCCCGCCTTCTATCTGGTGTCGGTTGCGCTGATGGTGCTGTGCTTTGCCGGGCTTTACCGCCTTGTCCATTCGCGCATCGGCAAACTCTGCCAGTCGTTGCAGCAGAACGAGGAACTGGCCTCCTCGATCGGCGTCAACATCGCCTATTTGCGCGTCATCGCCTATGCCATCTCCTCATTCCTCGGCGGTCTCGGCGGTGCGATGTTCGTCGCCATCTCGCAATCGATCTATCCGTCGAGCTTCACCGTCACCGACTCGGTGAACTTCATGCTGAACTGCTTCCTCGGCGGGCTCGGCCACGTCTTCGGGCCGATGATCGGCACCTTCGTGCTCTATTTCGGCTGGGATTTCCTGTTCGAGACCGGCGAGTTCCAGTTGCTGATCTTCTCTTCGGTGCTGATCGCGCTAATGCTGTTCCTTCCCAACGGCCTGCTCAGCCTCAGGCTGTTCGGCAAGAAGCAGGGCTAGGACCATGACTGAGCTTCTCCAGATCAAGGCAGTGACCAAACGCTTCGGCGGGCTGGTCGCGGTCAACAATGTTTCCTTCGCGGTCCGCGAACGCGAGATCCTTTCCGTCATCGGCCCCAACGGCGCCGGCAAGTCGACGCTGTTCAAGCTGATTTCCTCTTTCCTCAATCCGACCTCGGGCGAAGTGCTGTTCCGGGGAGAGCGGATTTCAGGCCTGGCGCCGCATATCGTCGCCCGGAAGGGCGTGGTGCGCACGTTCCAGGAGACGACGATCTTCAAGGGCATGACGGTGCGCGACAATGTCATAATCGCGCATCACCTGCGTTCCAATGCCAGCCTTGCCGGCTTCTATCTCGGCACGAATACCGCACGGCGCGACGAGGATGAATTCGGCCGCTCGGCCGACGAGATCATCGACTTCCTGGGTCTCGGCGCGCAACGGCATGAGATCGCCAGCACGCTGCCGCACGGCCATCTGCGCGCGCTCGGGATTGCCATCGGGCTCGCCACGAACCCGACCGTGCTTCTGCTCGACGAGCCCTTCGCCGGCATGAACCATGACGAAACCGTGCGCGCGGTGGAGATGGTGCGCGGCGTGCGAAAGCGCGGCGTGACGGTCCTGCTGGTCGAGCACGATATGCCCGCCGTCATGAACATTTCCGACCGCATCGTCGTCCTGAACTTCGGTGTGAAAATCGCCGAGGGAACGCCGAAGGAAATCCAGGAGAACGAAAAGGTCATCGAGGCCTATCTCGGCGCCGAAGATGAGACGATCGGATTTTAGCGATGAGCGAACTGCTGAAAGTCTCGGACGTCGAACTCTACTACGACCATGTCTATGCACTGAAGGGTGTGTCGCTGAGCGTCAACGAGGGCGAGACGGTAGCGCTGATCGGCGCGAACGGCGCGGGCAAATCTTCGATCCTGCGCGCCATCACCGGCCTGAAGAAGGTCCGCAGCGGCGAGATTCATTTCCAGGGCCACCGCATCGACGGAACGCGCCCGGACGAGCTGGTCAGGATGGGCATCGCCATGGTACCTGAGGGTCGGCGCGTCTTTTCCTACATGACGGTGCGCGACAATCTGATGATGGGCGCCTTCACCCGAACCGACAAGGCCGAAATCGCAAGGACGCTGGACATGGTGCTCGGGCGCTTCCCGCGCCTGAAGGAACGCTATTCCCAGACGGCGGGTACGATGAGCGGCGGCGAACAGCAGATGCTGGTGATCGGGCGGGCGCTGATGGCCAAACCGAAGCTTCTGCTGCTCGATGAACCCTCGCTCGGCGTCGCGCCGAAGCTCGTTCAGGACATCGCCCGCTCGATCGTCGCGATCAACCGCGACGAAAAGGTCAGCGTGCTGCTGGTCGAGCAGAATTCGCGCATGGCGCTGCGCATCTCGCAGCGTGCCTACGCACTGACGACCGGAAAGATCGCGCTGGCCGGACATTCGGCTGAGCTGCTTGGCGACGACCGGGTCAAGAAACTCTATCTCGGCGGCGAAATATGAAAGCGCAAATGGACGTACTCGTCGTCAATCCCAACACCACCGCGTCGATGACCGAAAAGATCGGCGAGGCGGCGCGCCGCGCGGCTTCGGCCGGCACCAGGATCATCGCCGTCAATCCGAACGACGGGCCGCCGAGCGTCGAAGGCTATTTCGACGAGGTCTTCGCCATCCCGGGAATGATCGGCGAGATCCAAAAACATCCGGCGGCGAGCGCCTGCGTCATCGCCTGCTTCGACGACACCGGCCTCGACGCAGTACGCTGCGTCGGCGAGATGCCGGTGGTCGGTATCGGCGAAGCGGCGTTTCACATGGCGAGCCTGATTGCCGGCAAGTTCAGCGTGGTGACGACACTGTCGCGTTCGGTGCCGGCGATCGAGCACAATCTGGTGCGGTACGGCCTCGCCAGCCGCTGCGCCAGGGTGCGGGCCAGCGACGTTCCCGTTCTGGAGCTCGAAGTGCCCGGCTCCAACGCCCGCCATCGAATTTCGGAGGAGATCGAGCGCGCCATCCGCGACGACCGGGCCGAAGCGATTGTGCTGGGATGCGCCGGCATGGCCGACCTCGCCGCCGCGCTCAGCCGCGAACATAGGCTTCCCGTGCTCGACGGCGTCGCCTGCGCAGTAAAACTCTGTGAGAGCCTCGTCGGCCTTGGCCTGTCGACCTCAAAGCGCGGCGGCTACCAGGTTCCACTCGAAAAATCCTTCGCCGGAATCTTTGCGTCCTTTTCGCCCTCCGGCCGTGTATCCTGATGCGTGCAAAATTGTTGACATTCCCACACAGGATGTTCGATGTCAGGCCGGAAACGCGGTGTTCGCGCCGCTAAGCGATCCGGCCGCCGGGACAATGATACGATGGACCTGCTTGGGCCAAAGCCACGGGATGGCGACAAGCCGACGATGCGCTGGTTTCCGGTCTATGCCGGCCTGCGCGACGCCATCGTCAGCCACCGCCTCGCACCGGGCACAAAGCTACCCGAGGACGAACTCGCCTCGATCTATTCGGTGAGCCGCGCGGTGATACGCGCGGCGCTGCAGGCGCTGTCGCATGACCGCTTGGCTCGGCTCGAGCCGAACCGCGGCGCGTTCGTCGCCCAGCCGACCAAGCAGGAAGCGCGCGAGGTGTTCGAAGCGCGGGCGCTGATCGAGCCCAAGGTCGCCGCGCTTGCCGCCGAAGTGGCAAAGCCGGCCGAGATCGCGCAACTGCGGCTTCATCTCGAAAAAGAGCACGAGGCCCTGCATGCCGGCCGCGACAGCGACGCCATCATGCTGTCGGCAAAATTCCATGTCGGCATCGCCCAAATCGCCGGCCATTCTATCCTGACCGGTTTCGTCAAAGACCTGCTGTCGCGGTCGTCGCTGATCATCGCGCTCTACTGGGGCCGCCGCGACACCACCTGCGAAAGCCACGCCCATCACGCCCTCGTCGATGCCATCGAAAAGCACGACGCACAAAACGCGTCCGACCTGATGCAAAGCCACCTCGTCGAACTTCTGTCGGGCCTTGATCTGTCGCTTGGCGAGAAGAAGCCCGAGAGCCTGTCGGACATCTTGCGCTGATCTGCGCTGTCAAACTCTTCGCCAAGCTTCGCATTGCACATGTCGTCGCGATGCTGGACGAATATCGGATCACCCGCAACCGACACCGGCCAACGAAGCTCGCGCGTAAGTGGCTCTCAAAGCTGGTAAAGCCGAAGTGCCATACTGGATCGCCCCCGATCGGGCGCTCACGGCGATGCCAGGATGCACGTCACCCCGCAATTCTGACCTGGCGCCTACCTCTGAAACGTCCCAATGCGACATTTCTACTTGCCAGTAACGCGACATTCGAACTTGGTTGCAACATGATCCCAGGTTGATTGGCGATCCTGCCCCCGGTCCACCGGTTCCGAAACGGCACCGTGCGCCATCTCGGGACGTTCGCCAATGCGGCGGGGAACTTCGCGATCCGACCCTTCTCGGACCTTCCCTGAATGCAAGATCACGGGCAGGTTCTGACCCTATTCCCGACCTTGACAGCCAAGTGCAATATGCGCCAGCTGCGTCTTCGGTCGTTGCAAGCCTTGACACGATATGATTCAGCATTGTTGGGCGGCAGCCCGAGGATTGAAACCGATATTCGTCTCGCTGGAATGTCTAACGCGACTCCGTCATGATGTCCCAGCCCTGTCGAGCGACGCTGCCAAAGCCGTTGACGCTAACGCAGGTGATGAGGGCAGGCTAGACCAGTGCAGCAGATCCGCCCGGCGACTTTTCTTTTTGCGGCCCGAGCCCTGCGCGACAT
>NZ_JAMYOE010000046.1:0-34241 GCF_040319695.1 Mesorhizobium sp. M0898
GGACGATGGGCTCGGGTTTAGGCTCGTGCCCTGGCAGCCGATGCTCGAAGGCCGCATCGGCCAGCACATCACCGGCCTCGTGCAAGACAGCGGCGGCATCGACTGGAGCTTCGGCCGAAAGCGCGGCCTGGGGATCGGGATGTGAGGGCCGGTCCATCCGAAACTCACTTCAGGTCCGCTGCCGTTCTATACGATGAATTCTGTTCCTGCATCTGTCAGGCACTCACGGCGCCCTCCAGAGCGGAGCCGTCTTCGGCCTCCCGACGAGGTATGTTGACTCAGAATCGAAGCGTGGCGCGCTAGGTCTGCCCGAGATCACCCCACGCGCGTCCGCTCCACAGGCCGGACACCTATGTGCGACTTCCGTTATCGCTGCACGCCTCAGGCGAAAGGTAGCCGGTTAATCCAAAGGGTCACAGTTTGCCCTTTGTGCCGTCTGATCCACGCGCCAGGCGAACACCAGCACCGCCTCCGTTCTCCGGGATGAATTCGATCCCGGCCGCTTCGAAGACTGCACGAATTTCGGCGAGGGTTGAATTCTTTAACTGCTCGCCTCTTTCTAACCGGGCGATGGTATCAGGAGATACGTTAGCGTTTATAGCTAGTTCTCGAGTTCCCCAGCCCAATGCGACGCGTGCCATCTTGCATTGAACTGCATTCATTTCGTAACCGTGATACGATTCTTGTTGATCCATCGTGACATTTTCATTATCGTACCGCTGATACGATTTCGCTTGAAAGCGGCTGCTGTTGGTGTGCAACCACCCTCAGCAGCCTGACCACAACCAAGCTGTTCAGGAGCTCGGATCATGGCTGATTCCGACAATAGCATGACTCTGCCTTTGGTCACTCGCCGACAAGTGCTTACGGGAGGAATGATCACGTCCACCGCATTGATGCTTGAGAAGAATGCGCTTCCCGGGGATGTAGCAGCAACCAGCATACCCCCCGACCCAGCGCTGGCGCTTTGGCGGGAATGGGAGATGACCCGCGGGTCGGCCGAGCGGCATTGCCGCCGGCAGCAGCGCCTGGAGACGAGGCTTGTTGAGAGCGTCGGCTTTCCATGTGTGACCGTCCGCCTGCCGGAGGGAGAGGACGTGACCATCCACTCGATCGGGGCGGTCAATGATGTACTCGGCAAAGGGCCCGACATGGCGGCTCTCCGCGAGAAGGCCGAAGCTGATTTGGCGGCACATCAGGCCCGCTGGGACGCGGCTGCCGAGGAGGGCGGCTACACCGCAGCGCTCAGGGACGAGCGCGAGGCTGGCGACCGGGCGGAGGATCTGCTTGAAGCGTTCTCAACCACCCCCGCCAAGACGCTCGCCGGTGTGGCGGGCAAGCTCGATGCCGTATTGCGCGAGGGCGAAGCCTGGGAGGGATCCTCCGAATTCCCTTGGCCGCAAATCCGTTCGGCGCTCAGCGATCTGATACGGATCGCCCAGCAGACGGCGGACGACAAACCGCCCGCACCTGGCGGGCTGGCACCCGTCTCCGCGAGAAACGGCTTAAGAGCCGGTTGGCCTCGTAACGGCGGCTTGCTTGACTGAGATACGCGGCTGATCTCTTCCGGTCGAGTGGCTGCGCGGAAATAAGCCACCCATTTTCATGACTTACGTCGTGGCAGGCCATTTTGTTTTGGGACGCAATTCTCGGGGAGCGGCTGTCTTTTGCAGAATTGGGGATCGGTGAAATCCAACTCTTCGACTGAGCCGGTGATCAAGCCCCAACTGCGCTGCCGATCGATCGGGACTTCATAAAAGTCGTCGCCGCCATGCTTGAAAGCCTCATCCTCCAGCGCGACGGCTACGCCCATTTCCCGGAGATATTGCTTCTTCTCCAGGTGAGCATTGGCTAGAACCTTGGCAACCCTCTTGGCGGATTTTATTTGAGTGAAGGTCCTGTCGCCATTTGAGTACAGGACGGCTTGTCCCTTGTGGACCGCGATAAAGTTGCGGTCGCTGTTGAGCCTTTTGACGCCACCAGCAAGGAACAAGGGGCAGGCAGACAGGCAGTTGGCTTCTTCGAATCGACCTTGGCCGTCAATCTCTGGCATCGTGCGACAGACCGAGGCTTTGTCTTTGCAAACTACGGGTGAAGTCCCAATAGCGATTGTCAGCTTGTTCTTTCTGGCGATCCTGCCGAGTTCCTGGGCGGACTGACGGTCACCACCATTCGATGCCAAGACGATGGGAAGGTGAACTGCGCCGAGGCGCTTCAGCAGCTTGCGCAAAGCCGATGGGGACGAGGTTTCAATTGAACCTGCAGCGTAGATCCACGCAGGGCAGGTTGGTTCACATGCGGGGTCCGAGTTCCGGATCACCTGGAAGGTCATGACAGTATCCGGGGCCCATGCCAGTGCCGGCATCGTCGGCAGTGCTGCAAAAAAGGCCACGGTCAAGAGCACAGCACGGCAGAGAGATCGACAGAAAAGCAAAGCCGCCCCCCGGAAGCATTGTTAGAGAGCAATGAGGTGACGCTGCACGATGGTTTTGTCAACTCGGCCGATTCATCCGTCGCTCGCGCGCCGTCTTCCGAGCCAAAGGAAGCTGTGATTGCGGCGGTATATATGCCGGCGCTGACATTCGTGTCGCCCGCCTCGACCCGTTGCAGGGTCGAGCGCGAGGTAAAGGCGCGCTCGCCACCAGCGCCATTGGGAGCCGCCGCCGGGCATCGTGGATATTCGCTCCCAGCCTGCGCAGGGCGCGTCTGACCGCGGCCGGAGGATTGTTGGGAGTGGGCATTTGACACCTTTGCACTACAGATTACGCCTTGAGACTCTTGAGATGGACATTCTCGCAAACGGCTACCGATCCGCGCGTTGTCGATCCTCCGCAGAGCGCAGGCTGCCGCCAGGGGCCACCACTCCGGATACGTCGGCCGCCTCCTTCACCTTGCGCTCCCGCTCCTGCGGCGGCACCCCAGTGATCTTCAGTGCGAAGCCCCCTATTCTCGGCCACACTCAAATGCGGATAGGCCGCATAGGACTGGAACACCATGGCCAGCCCACGCGCGGACGGGTCGATGTCGTTGGCGCGCACCGTCGATCATGAGGTCGCCTGCGCTGATCCTTTCCAGCCCGGCGATCATGCGCGGCAGCGTGGACTTCCCTCAACCGAACGGGTCGACGAAGACGATGAATTCGCGGTCCTCGACGTCGAGCTCGATACCCTTGATGATCTCGGCGGCTCCATAGGATTTGCGCGCGCCGCGCAGCTTGAGCTCAGCCTTGGCTTGCCTCCCTGGCGCCGGTTGTCGTCTCCTCGTTCTGCACCATCGCCAGCGCCGTGCCGGGCTCGCCATCCCATAGGATCAGGCTCGCCGCGCCGACCAGGCCCGCCCGGTCGCCAAGTTCGGCCGGAACGATCGGCACGTCGCGATAGGCTTCCATGGCGCGGTGCTCGACGGTCGCCCTGATGGTCGGTGCCAGGAGGTCGAAGCCGTTGGAAAGGCCGCCGCCCATGACGATCAGGTCGGGCGAGTAGAGATGCAGGAGGTTGGTGAAGCCGATGCCCAGCCACCGCGCCTCGGCCTCGACCAGTGGGCGAGCCGCCACATCACCCGCCCGCGCGGCCTCGACGACGTGTCGCGCCGAGACGTCGCCATTGTTGGACAGCCGCCGGAGCAGCGAGCCGTCGCCCGGCGCGGTCAGCCGTGTCGCCCGGCGTCCGAGCGCCGTACCGGAGGCGACCGCCTCGAAGCAGCCGACGGCGCCGCAGAAGCAGCGGTCGCCTTCGCCGGTGATGGTCATGTGGCCGATCTCGGCCGCCAACCCGCGCCTGCCGTGATAGATGTGGCCGTCGGCGATGACGCCGCCGCCAATGCCGGTCGACACGGTCACGAATACCAGCGATCCGGTGCCGCGGCCGGCGCCGAAGCGCCATTCGCCGAGGGCCGCCGCATTGGCGTCGTTCTCCAGCCGCACCGGCAGGCCGAACTGCCGGCTGAGGATGTCGATCAGCGGCACATTGTGCCAGCCGGCCAGTGTCGGCGGCCCGATGACGATGCCCGCCTTGGGGTCGAGCGGGCCGGGCGCACACATGCCGATACCGGTGACTTTCGCTTGTGGGTGCTCCTTGAGCAACATGGCCGCCAGCGTGATGATTTGGCCGATCACCGCCTCCGATCCTGCGACGGCAAGCGTCGGCGCCGAGACGCGGGCGACGACGTCGCCACCGCGCTCGACCAGCGCGCCGCGCAGCTCCGTGCCGCCAAGATCGAAGGCAAGCGCAAGCGTGCTCATCAGGCGGCTGCTTTCAGCCCGTGCAGCCAGGCGATGCGTTGCGCAAGGTCAGGGTCACCGAAGGCGAGCGAGCCCAGCACCACGGTGTCGGCGCCGGCGGCGCGCAGCAGCGGCACCGTCTCATGGCGGATGCCGCCATCGGCGGCGAGCACGATATCGGCCTCGCGGCCGGCTTTCCTGATCAGCGCGCGCGCCTCGATGAGACGCGGGCAGGCCTGCTCGGACAGGCTCTGGCCCTTGACGCCGATCAAAGTGCCGAGAAGCGTGACGAACGCGACCTCGGGCAAGAAAGGCACGATTGCCGCGACCGGCGTCTCCAGCCTGAGCACGACGCCGGCCTCGGCGCCGAGCTCATGCGCCAGCTTGACGGCGCGCAAGCCCGCCTCGCCATTCTCGGCATGGATGGTGATGAGGTCGGCGCCGGCCTCGATGAACTGCCGCGTCTGCGCCTCGATGATTTCGGCCTCGACCATCAGATGCACATGGATCGGCTTCGCCGTCAGCTTGGCGATGCGCGCCACCAGATCCGGGAAGAACAGCAAGCCGGGGGTGAAGCGGGCGTCGGCGACGTCGACGTGATGCAGATCGGCATGGGCCTCGATGCGCTTCAGGTCGCGCTCCATATTGGCGAGATCGGCCGACCACAGCGAGAATTCGCCGAGCAGCCGGTTGCGCGGCAGAGCGGCTATCGCGGCGGGGCCTGAGAGAGATTTGCTGGTCATGACGGAATGAGGCTCCGGACGTTCGAGTGGGCGTGAAGGAAGGCCGAGATCTCGGCGTGTAATTCGGTGAAATGCCTGGCGCTGTCGAGCGCCTTGGGGGTGATCTCGGCGAAGATCGCATTGGGGATGACTGCGGCGAGCGTATAGGCGGCCGACAGCGGGTGGACCGCGTCGCTGGCGTTGCCAATGGCCAGCGTCGGGATGCGCAGGGCGGCGGCGTCGCGCTCGGAAATCCCGGGCCCGTCGGCGGCGATGTTGGCGAGCACCTGCGCAAAGGCGTGGGCGTCCGGCCGGTCGAAATAGCCGAACAGCGAGGACAGGTTGTCGGGCGCCTCGCGGTAAAGCCGCGTCGCCGTCTCGGATTGCGCGAAGATACTCCGCGCGCTCTCGGCGCCACGGTCGAGGATGAGTTCGGCGACCTCGGTTATAGGCTGCATGTTCACCGGTGCTGCCGTGAACGTCCACGCCGGCCGCACCAGCACCATCGCGGCGACGCGGTCGGGATGGCGGCAGGCGAGGCGGAGCGCGATCGCGGCACCCATCGAGACGCCGCCGGCAACGAAGCGGTCGAGGCCGGCCTGGTCGGCGGCCGCGAGCACATCGTCGGCGAACATCTCGAACGAAAATGGCCGTCGCTCGCCAAGGCCGGAGCCGCCATGGCCGCGGCATTCGAGCGTGATGCGACGAAAGCCTGTGGGGAAGGTCTGCGCAACCTGCGCCTCGCCGCCACCCAGCCCGTGCTGAACGACGACCGCCAGCCCGTCGCCCGTATCGGAAACCCGAAGCGCGGCGCCATCGCGGAGCAGGATCGTCGGGCGCGCCATCACAGCAGCCCCTTGAGGAAACGGGCGACGCCGGGCGCTTCCCCGGCCGAAAGCCCATGCGTCACCAACGGCCCGTCGAAACCTGTCGCCTTCAGCCGGGCGATGAAGTCGGCGAAGTCGACGACGCCTTGCCCGGCGGTGGCAAACCGGCCGTCGGCGAAACGGTCCTTGGCATGGGCCATGGCGACATGGCTTGCCGTGCGCTCGACTGCAGCCGCAACCATGGCGCGCGCCTGCGCGGCATCCGCCTGTTCGAACAGGTTTGCCGGATCGAGCACGATGCGCAGCCGCTTCGAACCCATCTCGGCGATGAGCCGCATCGCGTCAGGAGCGGAGGTGACGATATTGGTCTGTTCGGGCTCGATCCCAAGATTGACACCGTGACGCTCGGCGAGTTCGAGCGCCTTTTCCATCTCGACCGCCATGTCGGTCCATGCCGAGGGATCGGCATTGTCAGGATGGTGCGCCCATTGGTCGTCACGATTGCGCGTTCCGGTGCAGAGCGTGACGAGCGGCGTGGAAAGCCTTGCGGCGGCTTCGATCACCATCGCCAGCCGACGCAAGCCATCGTCGCGTACCTGCTTGTCCGGATGCGCCATGTTGTAGGTGCCGGACAGCGCCACGAGACCGACGCCGGAGCTGTCGACTGCGGCATTGATTGCCCAGATCGCCGCTGCGGGAACATCATCCGGCATCGATGGCAGGCCGGCGCATGCGAGATTGAATTGGGTGACCGCAAAACCCGCGTCACGGACCGACGCCAGCACGCCGGCCGGCTCGCTGCCCGGGAAGGTCTTGGCGAACACCCCGATCTGCATCAGACCGCTCCCGTCACGCCAGCAATCTCGACGCGTTCGCCGCTCTCGACCGAGCGCGCGATCGCCACCATGGCGCGGATTGAGGCGAGCCCGTCGTCGACATTGGCGCCGCGCATCGGCTTGCCGTCGAGCACCGTCTCAGCGAGGCCTTCGAGCTGGCGGCGGAAGAAATGGCCGTCTGCGCCAAGCGGCTTGCGCGACGTCGCATCCTTCTCATGGAAGATGTCGACCTCGCTTGCGCGGAAATACCAGGGATTGAAGGTCTTCGCGATCACCGAGCCGTTTTCGCCATAGAGCTGGAAACCTTCATGCCAGTCCATGCGCACGGCAACCGTGAGGTCGAGATGGCCGAGCGCGCCATTGGCGAACTCGGTCTCGACGAACCAGCAATAGGCGCCGAATTTCTCGTTGAGGCGGGCTCGTACAGCGGTGATCTCGCCGCACAGGAAGCGCGCCGTGTCGACGAGATGCGAGCCATGCGCCAGCATGAAGTATTGCCTGAGATCGGCCTTCGGATTGCCGGCCGGCTTCCTCGCCAGCTTGCTGGTAATGGGCAGAGGTTGGATCGCGTCGGTGTTGGTGTAGCGATGGGTGGAATCGCAATACCAGGCCTTCAGCGCCAGGATCTCGCCCATCTCGTCGCGCACGAAATCGCGCGCCACTTCGAGAGCCGGGTCGAAGCGCTTCATGTGGCCGACCTGCAGCACCTTGCCGGAGCGCTTGACCGCGTCGGCAAGCTTCTGGCCTTCCTCGACCGAGACGCCGATCGGCTTTTCGCAGAGAACGTGCTTGCCCGCCTCGAGCGCCTTGATCGACATCGGCACGTGATAGGCGTCCGAGGTGGCGACGATCACCGCCTCCAGCGCAGGGTCGGCGAGCATCGCGTCATAGTCGCCATACATCTTCTGCGGCTCGTAGGTCGCGCCCATACGTGCGAGCAGATCGGGTGCTGCGTCGCAGATCGCGTAGAGATCGGCATTGCTCGCCTTCACGCAGGATTCCAGATGCGCGAATTGAGCGATCGGCCCGCAGCCGAGCACACCGACACGAAGACGACGGTCTTTCTTGCGGATCATCGTCTCAGGCTCCGTAGCCGCGCATGGTCTGGCGGTTGGTCTTGACCGCGCCGGCCGGATCGGCGGCGGCGGTCTCGGACTCTTCCTCCAGCACCAGCCAGCCATTGAAGTTGGGTGCCGCACTGGCGATCTCGATCACCTTCGCGGTGTCGCAGACGCCCTTGCCGAGCATCGCCCAGGTGCCGCTCGCGTCGACATCCTTCAGGTGCACGTAGCAGATGCGATCGCGATAGGTGGTGAGCGTGTCGGCCATATCCTTGTGGCCGCGCAGGATGTGACCGGTGTCCGGCACCCAGCCGACCAGCGAGGCATCGAGCAGCCCGAAGATGCGGTCGCAATCGAGGCGGTCGTAGAGCAGCGTGCTGTGATGCGAGCTCGGGTGCACCGCGACCTGGACGCCGGCCCTGCGGCCGAGTTCACCAGCCTTGTTGTAGACCTCGGCCGCAATGGCGAACTTGTCGTCGCGCGGACCGTCCGACACGACGGTGGCCGAGCCCATGGACACCATCGCGCCCGGAAAGGCGGCGGCGAAATCGATCCAGCGCTTGGCGGTCTCGAGGTCGGCGCCGATCTTCTCCTTGAGTGTGAAGCCGCTGTCCGAACCGAACGCGAAGGAGACCAGCGTCAGGCCGGATGTCTTCAGCGCCGCAGCGAACTCCGCCGGCTTGCCGGCATAGCGGCCGATCATCGTATCGGTGATCTCGATGCCGGCATAGCCGCCATCGGCGATCGCTTTGAGCAGGTCGTCGGGGCCGCCGGCAAAACGGTCTCCGAGCATTTCCCAGGTGAAGGTCTGGCAGCCGACTTTGAGGTCTTTCACGTTCATCCTTTCATTCCTTGATTCCACCTGCATAGGCCCTTCGATGATGTGGCGCTGGAAGAACGGCTCCAGCACGATCAGCGGCGCTATGACGACGCTTGAGGCCGCGGCGATATCGCCTGCCAGCAGAGAAGGTCCAATCCATCGATTTCGATGCGCGGCCTACTCCATCAGTTCTCTGTGGGAGGGACATCCTACTTGACCGAGCCGGCGGTCATACCGGCGAGGAAGAACCTCTGGGCAACGAGGTAGATGAGCAAGAGCGGTAGCGAGCCGAGCACGCTCATCGCCATCATCTGGTTCCATTCGAAGGCGTGCTGCCCCATCAACAGCTGGATGCCGATCGGGACGGTGCGCATGGACGTTGACTTCGTCAGCGTCAGCGCAAACAGAAATTCGTTCCAGCACAACAGGAAGGTGTAGACCGACGTCGCCACGATACCAGGCAGTGAAATCGGGACGATCACCCGCCAGAGCGCCGTCCAGCTGCTGCCGCCGTCGACAGCCACCGCTTCATCGAGATCGCGGGGCAAGGTGTTCAGATATCCCGTCATCAGCAGGATCGCGTAGGGCAGCGTAAACACCAGATAAGTCAGGATCAGTGCGATGTAGGTGTCGAAGATGCCATACGAGACGACAAGCCCGAAGAAGGGGATCAAAAGCGTGATCGGCGGGATCGTCTGCGTGCTGATGATGAGCGTGTTGAGGCTGCCCTTGCCGCGGAAATTGAAACGGCTGAATCCATAGGCCGCCAGCAAGGCGATCAGCACCGTCAGCACTGTCACCGCTCCGGCCACGAAGTAGCTGTTGAAGAAGAAGCGCAGCTTTACCGGGTCGCCAAGGATGGCCGCATATGCTTCCAGCGTGAAGGCCTTCGGCAGGACGGTTGGTGGCAGGGCAAAGATTTCGGTATTCGACTTGAACGAGCTGCTCAGCATCCAGTAGATCGGGAAGGCCGCGAAAAAGAGCCCTGCAGCAAGCGCAACGTGGAGCGCGACGGTGATCAGCCTGTCTTTCGGCGAGTGCCTTTTCCTCATGGTGACTACCGAGCCTTTTGATAGCGGATGTAGAACAGCGTCAGGCCGAGGGAGATCAGCAGGATGACCACGGCGCTCGCCGAAGCCTGCGACAGGTTGTAGCTCGAAAACGCCAGCTTGTACGTGTAGGTGCTGAGGACCTCGGTCGAATAGATCGGACCGCCGCCCGTCGTTATCCAGATCAATGGAAAGACCTGCATGGTCCAGATGAAGTCGAGCAGCGAGATGCTGATGATGATCGGCATCAGCTGCGGGATCGTGATGAAGATCAGCTTCTGGTAGGCCTTCGCCCCGTCGATATCGGCGGCCTCGTAGAAATCGTTGGGAATGCCCTGCAAGCCTGCGAGCAGGCTGACCATGAAAAGCGGGTAGCCCGCCCAGATATTGGCGAAGGTGACGGCGTGCAGCGCGGTCTCGGGCGAGGAAAACCACTCGACCTTGGAACCGATGATGCCCATCTGCATGAGAACGCTGTTCACGACACCGTTCGGCTCGAGCAGGAGGCGCCAGATCACGGCGATAATCACCGCGGTGAACAGCCAGGGCAGAATGTAGAGCACGCGCAGGATATTGCGCAGCGTCGCATTGACGCGGTCGCTGTTCAGCATGAGCGCGAAGATCATGCCGATGGTCATGTGGAAAACCACACTCATGCATGTGAAGTAGAGCGTGTGCCACAGCGAAGCCCAGAACACGGGGTCGTCGAAGATCGCCTGGTAGTGTTTCAGTCCGGCAAAGGACGGGTCACGACGCAGCACCGCGCTGTTCTGGAACGAGTAGGCAATCACCGTCACCATCGGCAGCAGCATCAGAAGCCCGATTATGAGCAGCGAGGGCGACAGATAGAGGTAGGGTGCGACCGCTCGTTTCAGCTTGTGGTGGGAGCGCTTTTGCCGGGTCATGTGCCAACCTTGGGATACGCCTTCAGCGAGAAGGTAAGCTTCGGAAACAGGTCCATCTCAAATTGCCGATCCGTTGTTGCCGGGTGGCCTGCCCGAAGTCAGGTCACCCGGTCGAACATAGCAAACGGGAACAGGCCGATCAGAATTTCGCCATCCAGCCCTTCTGAGCGGTGGCTGCAGCTTGTTCCGGAGACTGCTCGCCGGCGAGCATCTTCTGGGCTTGAACGTCGAACTGGGTCATCAGGTCTTCAGCCACCGGCAGGCCCGTGAACTCATTGGCGAGATACCCGGTCTTGAAGATTTCGAAAGCCTTGCCGAAAGCTTTGTCCGAGGTCACGAAATCGGGTTTGGCGTTGACGTTGCCCGGGAAGGCGTTTGCAAGCGAGACGAGCTTGGCGTTCACCTTTTCACTCATCAGATATTGGACGAGTTTCCAGGCTTCCTCCTGATGTTTCGAGGCAGCAGAGATGCCGATGCCCCAGGAGGCATAGGGAAGGCCGCGCCTGCCGGTATAGTTTTCTACGACCGGCACCGGGATGAGGTCGAAGTTCAGCTTGGGGTTGCGTTTGCGGATGAGGTTCACATGCGCGAGCGAGTCGATCATCATCCCGACGCGGTCGTTGACGAATTCCTCGACCTTTTCCTGCTCGGTCTTGGTGGCGATGCCGGGCGAGATGGTGCCGGCGTCATTGAGTGATTTGACGAAGGTGAGCATATCCACCACGGGCTTGCCCTCGAGAGCGGGCTTGCCGTTCGCCATCATCGACTGACCCGAAGCCCAAACCCAAGACATCATGTCGTTCTGGACGCCGGATGGCGTTTGCAGCGACAGGGGCAACACCCAGCCATACTGGTTCTTGTCGGCGTGCGTCATCTTCTTGGCGGCTTCGAGAAACTCCACACGGGTCGACGGCAGCTTGGTCACGCCTGCCTGGGCGGCGAGGTCCAAATTCACGAAGACCGGATAGACGAAGGAAGCCACGGGAAACATCACCGCCTTGCCGTCCACCTTGATGATGTCCGCGACCTGGCTCTTGTCGAAACCACTCGCATCCATCATCGGATTCATGTCGGCGAGTGCGTTCTGCGCATTCAGATTGTTCACCCAGGCGCCGTCGAGACCGACGACGTCGCTGAGCGTTCCGGTTGCGGCACCCACCGAGATCTGGTCTCGCGTGGTCGCGTAGGGGCCGCTGACCAATGTCACCTTGATTCCGGGGTTTGCGGCCTCGAAGTCATCCATGATTGCCCTGAGCGAGCCAGCCGGCAATTCAGGCTCCCACCATTGGGTGAATTCCAGCGTCGTGTCCGCCATGGCGCTGGTTGCGCCAAGCAACCATGCGGCCGCGGCTATTTTCAGCATCGCGGGTTGCATCCGAAACATCATTTTCTCCTCCTTCTACAAGATCGACCGCACAATGCGGACGATCGTCTGGTTTATTCAGAAGCCTTCTTGCGAGTATCTTTCGCAGGCGCCTCCCTCTCGCCTGCGGTCTGCTGCAGATCTTCAGATCGCTAGATGCGTCTCGGGATCGAAGAAATGGAACTTGGCATCATCCACGGCCAACCGGATTTCCGAGTCGGAGTGGATGGCGCTGGCCGGTTCGAATCTCGCCACCGCGTTCGATGCCAGGCCAAAATCCTCCGCTGCGTCCGGATCGCCGGAGTCCACCCGGACGGCGTCGATGTTCAGGTGGACGATATGTTCAGAGCCGAGCTCTTCGATCGAAGTCACCTTTGCGGGTATCGTCTGATAATTGCGGCCGGATTCGAGGCTGCTGTCATAAAGATCCTCGGGCCGTATGCCGAACACGATCTTGCGCCCCTCATAGGACCTCAGAGCGGGCCTGCCGACGAAAGCTGCATCCTGCAGTCGGATGGCGAAGTGGCGAAAACCGAGCTCGCCGCCCTTTAGGGTCGCTTCGAAAAGGTTCATCGACGGAGAACCGATGAAGCCGGCGAAGGCATTCACCGGCGACTCATACAGTCTCTTGGGTGTGTCGACCTGTTGCAGCACGCCGCCCTTCAACACCGCGACCCTGTCGCCCATCGTCATCGCTTCGATTTGGTCGTGTGTCACGTATATGGTCGTTACGCCGAGCTGCTTTTGCAGGCTGGTGATTTCGGCGCGCATTTGAACACGCAGTTTCGCATCGAGGTTGGAAAGGGGTTCGTCCATGAGAAAGGCGGCCGGCTCGCGTACCATGGCGCGGCCCATGGCAACCCGTTGGCGCTGTCCGCCTGACAGGTTCGCGGGTTTGCTGTCCAGCAAAGACGTCAGCTGAAGGGTTTTGGCGATCTCGTCCACGCGCTTCTTGCGCTCGGCCTTCGGCTTGCCTGCCAGCCGCATCGAAAAGGCGATGTTTTCGAACACCGTCATATGCGGGTAGAGCGCGTAGCTCTGGAAGACCATTGCGATGTCGCGGTCCTTGGGCGGCATGTCGACGACGTCGACTCCGCCGATCCGAAGGCTGCCGCTTGTGATGTCCTCCAATCCCGCGATCATTCGCAACGCGGTGGATTTGCCGCAGCCGGACGGCCCGACGAGAATCAGGAACTCGCCGTCCTCGACCGATAGGTTCAATTGGTCGATTGCGCGAAAATTGTTCCCGTAAGTTTTGCAGATATTCTCAAGAATGACTTCTGCCATCTTCCTCCCTCCACAAGTATAAGCCAATGATTCTTATAATTTTGCTCGGCTTGTGTTCACCTGCGAAATGTTTCCTCGGATAGTTTCAGGCTATGTTCCAGTATCGACATATGCATTTTTCAGTTCGACTGCTGACGGCGCGTTCGTCGATGCCAGGAGTTCCGTGACCTGGTCGTCGGTCGGAAGCGCCTCGCGCCCGCCACGCCCCGTTATCGAAAGGGCCGCCGCCGCGGCCGCGAATGCCACCCGCCCTGCGGTGTCGGCTCCGAGCATCATCGCCTGGGCGTAGGCGCCATGAAAGCAGTCACCCGCGCCGGTCGAGTCGACAACCACAACCCGGTGCGGGGGCAGATGCCAGAGACCTGTCTCTTCACGCCCGCGATAGTACACGCCCCTGCCGCCATCGGTCAGAACCACGGCGGACCGCGACGGCGACCACAATGCATCGAGCATCTCGGCGGGCGATCGGCGCCCTGTGGCAGTCCCCGCAAAGCCGAGGGGAAGAATGAGATGGTCGCAGAGCGCGATCAGCCGCTCCGTGGCTGGGCCGCAGCTCCATTCGATATCGCCGAGGATCGCAAGGCCGAGATCGCGAGCGCGAGCCACGACATCCAGCGACCGGATCGCGTAGCTATCGACGATCAGGACAGTCGCGCGGCTGAGGACCTCGTCCGGGAAGTCCGACGCGGTGCCCAGCATCGCGTCGTCGTCATACGCGATGAACCGTTCCCCGTCCGAGCCGACGGTAATGCGCGAGCGCACCGGGCGCGCGTCCGGGTGGCGCGGCGCGAATTCGGTTTCAACTCCGCTCGCAACGAGATCGCACAGCACGGCGTCGTCAGCGGCGCTGCCCAGCCATCCGACGAACCCGGCGCTTCCGCCGAGCCGCGCGACGGCGGCTAGCGCCGTCGCGACATTTCCCCCGAAAGACCGGGCACTATGCAGAACCTTCCCCTTGCCCGCCGACAACGGCTGATCGACATAGACGATGTCGTCGATCGCAATAGCGCCGAAGCCGAGGATTGAAGGGACGGTGGGCATCGTTCAGGCACCCGCCTTTGCCAGGGCGTCTTGCGCCGAAAGGCCGTCATGGATGACGCCCCGAAAGGCAAGCGCAGCCTTCTCCGGATCGCCATGCCCCCAGAGATTGCGGCCTACCACGGCACCGCGTGCGCCGGCACGGATGGCGTCCGCCGTCTGCTTAAGCGCGCCGAGCAGCGTATCGGTTTTCGGACCACCCGCGATCACAACCGGCACCGGGCAGGTCCGGACGGTCTCTCGGAACGACTCGAAATCGCCCGTGTAGCCGATCTTGATGACGTCGACGCCGGACTCGTAGCCGATGCGCGCCGCATAGGCGATCTCGTCGGGGGTGAAGACGATTTTTGCTCCGTCGGTGAAATCGCGTGGGTAGATGTGCGCCACCACAGGCATGCCGTAGCGCGCCGCCGCATTTACCGAATCGGTGAGCCAGCGTATGTATTTGCCCTCGGTCGCGCCGCGCACCGGAATGGCCACGGCCAACGCATCGGCCCCGGCGCGCACCGCATCCTCGGGCGTTGCGATCAACTCGCTGATGCGATCGTCCGGAGTGAAGCAGCCCGCCTGAATCACCAGGGAAGCCTTGCCCGCATATTGCGGCCACAGATGGCGCGCGGTGCCAGGCTGGATGCTGACGTAGTCGGGTTTGCCCGCCATGACGCGGGCAAGCGCACCCGGCAGGTCGGCAAGGCCGCCTTTGCGCACGTCGCCATAGCCGACGAAGTGGTCGACCGCGCCGCCAAAAAGGTTTCCCGATGGATGCGAGAAGAGGCGCGCAAGACGCACCTTGGTTCCTAGGCTCATGAGTTCAAAATTCCCCAATCGTTTGATTTCAAAATCCTGGACCCAGTGTTTCCGAAAGAAATAAGAAAAACAATCTTTCGAAAGCTTTCGAATTTGCGTATTTTTGCTAAGGTGAGCCGAGGCCAGAGCGGTTGCTTGGCGCAGGGAGGCAAGGGCAGGGCAATGTTGTCGGAGCAGAGACGCCAATCGATCCTGGGTGAGGTGCAACGCAGCGGACAGGTTCGCACGAAGGACCTGTCAGACGGGTTTGGCGTGTCGGAAGTCACGGTGCGCTCCGACCTCGAGATACTGGACCGAAAGGGACTACTGACCAAGACCCGTGGAGGGGCGGTGACCCGTACCACCGATTCGACTACGGCCGCGTTCGCCCGGCGGATGCAAGCGAACCTCGACGCAAAGAAGCGCATCGCCCGGGCGGCGGTAGACCTCTTCGAGGACAACCAATCGGTCATCTTCGACGGCGGCTCGACATTGATGCAGCTTGCCATGCAGTTACCGCCGCTCAGCAATGTCGTGGTCGCGGCCACGGCCATGAATATCGTGCAGCACCTTATGCATCGTCCCGGGCTCGACGTTCATATGATCGGCGGCCGGGTCTATCCCGACACGGTGAGCACACTGATCACCGATGCCGATACGGCTCTCGGCGGCTTGGTAGCGCATCAGGTCTTTGTTGGAGCGCATGCGATAGACTCGTCACTGGATGTGGTCGACGTGAACGAAGACATGGCGCGAACGAAGCGAAACCTCGTTCGCATGGCCCGGCGCGTTGTCCTCCTCGCCGATTCGAGCAAATGGGGCGTCAGCGGGACCTCCAAGGCATTTTCGCTGTCGGCCGTCGATGTGGTGATCACCGACGATGGCCTGCCCGGTCCAATACGCAGCCAGCTTGATAGGATCAGGGCCAAGGTGATCTATGCCTGAACCCGTCTCGGTTCCTACCGCGACGGAAAGATCCAGTGCGCGCATGACCCACGGGATTCGCATCGGCCGTTGGCCGTTTTTCATGTCAGTCATGTTCTCCTCCTCAAGGCTGGCGGCCTCCAATGCTGCGCCAGCGTTCTCACATGCTCTATAAAAATTTTACGCGCGTCAAGATTTAAAATGTTATATAGCGGCTTTCGACTATGAACCTTGCCGTAGCCAGGCCATGACCGCGTTAGAGGTACGATCTGAAATGCACAGAAAATCAAAGACAAAGCTCGGCGTCGGCGTCATCGGATGCGGCAACATCTCGATGACCTATTTGCGCAATGCGGCTCTCTTCGGCGGGGTAGAGCTCAGCGCCTGCGCCGACATTTCGGCCGATATGGCTGCGCTGCGCGCCAGGGAGTATGGCATCCGCGCACTCGGCGTCGACGCGCTGCTGGCCGACCCCGACATCGATCTTGTTCTCAATTTGACGATACCGGCAGCGCATTTCGCCATTTCGCTTTCGGCGCTTTCGGCGGGAAAGCACGTCTTTACCGAAAAGCCTTTGGCGACATCGGCCGCCGACGGCCGCCGGCTGGTCGAAGAGGCGAGGGCGCGCGGGTTGCAGCTCGGCTCGGCTCCCGACACCTTCCTCGGCGCTGCCGGACGGCGGGCGCGCCGGCTGATGGATGAGGGTGCGATCGGCCGCGCTGTGACCGGCACCGCCTTCATGATGGGGCGCGGCATGGAGCACTGGCATCCCAATCCGCAATTCTACTATCAGCCAGGCGGCGGCCCGGTCTTCGACATGGGCCCTTACTACCTGACGATGCTGGTCAACCTGCTCGGCCCGGTCGAGCGCGTCATGGCGATGGCGACGCGCGGCCAGGAGGAACGGCTGATATCAGCCGAAGGTCCTTACAAGAACACCAGCTTCAAGGTCGGCACGCCGACCACCATCCTGTCCCTGCTGGAGTTCCGCTCTGGCGCCACCATCACCTTCGGCGCGTCCTGGGACGTGTTCAAGCACTCCAACCATCCGATCGAACTGCACGGCACCGAAGGCTCGCTGCGATTGCCCGATCCCGACACATTCGGCGGCACAGTTTCGCTCTCGGCGCGCGGCGACGACTGGGCCGATTTCGCCAGCGAGGCCGAACTCTACGGTGCGCGCAACTGGCCCTATGTCGCACCCGACCGCGCCAACTACCGCATGCTGGGCGTCGCCGATCTTGCGCGGGCGCTGGCCGATGGGCGCAAGCCCCGCGCCTCCGGCGATCTGGCGCTGCATGTTCTGGAGATCATGGAGGCGATCCTGGCTTCGGGCGAAAGCCGCGGCTCAATTCCCGTCAATGGGACCGTCGACCAGCCGCCGCTGCTCGGCGAGGACGAGGCGGCAGGTCTGATTGCCTGACCGGGAGGGAGATCCATGATGACATCGCCTTCAGCGCCGTCCCTGTCCCCACTCGACCCGGAAGCCCGGCATGTGCTCGAGCTCGGCCGGCAGGCCGACGCCTTGCCATTCGAGACCGGTACACCGCAACAGGCACGCCGTGCCTACGAAGAAGGCCTTCCGGACCAGCAGGGTGAGCGCGAGCCGGTGGCTTCGGTCACTGAGCGCGCCATCCTTGGACCCGGCGGTTCGCTGACGCTCAGGATCTATCGCGGGCAGGACGCGCCTGATGCAA
The DNA here is from genome assembly GCF_040319695.1 of Mesorhizobium sp. M0898. NCBI lineage: Bacteria > Pseudomonadati > Pseudomonadota > Alphaproteobacteria > Hyphomicrobiales > Phyllobacteriaceae > Mesorhizobium > Mesorhizobium sp. M0898. The sequence continues at coordinate 17,535 of NZ_JAMYOE010000046.1, forward strand.
CTGCCCCGGCGCTGCTTTACCTGCATGGCGGCGGCTGGGTGATCGGCAATCTCGATTCCCATGACGAGATCTGCCGCTGGTTCGCCAATATGGCGGCTTGCGTCGTCGTTTCGCCCGCCTACCGGCTGGCGCCAGAGCACAAATTCCCGGCCGCGGTCGAGGATTGCCGCGCCGTGCTCTCCTTCATACAAGAGGCACCTGGCGATCTCGGCATCGACGCTCGGCGCATTGCCGTTGCCGGCGACAGCGCCGGCGGCAATCTCGCCACGGTGCTTAGTCTTCTCGCGCGGGGCGATCCTATTCCGTTGACCGCGCAGCTGCTGTTCTATCCCAACACTGATGCCGCGCAGACGGCGGACAGCTATCGCCGCTTCGCCGAAGGTTTTGGCCTGACCGCCTCGACCATGGCCTGGTTTCGCGATCACTATGTCCGCTATGCCGCCGACATCGACGACTGGCGCGCCTCGCCACTCAGGGCGGAAAGCCTCGCCGGCGCGGCGCCAGCCTTCGTCGCCATCGCCGGTCACGACATCCTCGCTGATGAAGGCGAGGCCTACGCCGGGCGTCTGCAAGATGACGGTGTGCCGGTCGTGCTGCGGCGTTGGCCAGGCCAGATCCATGGTTTTGTTTCCATGGGCCGCCATGGCACGGCAGCGCGACAGGCTGTTGGCGCTGCGGTCGCCGCATGGCGCGGCTTCGATTCGGCTTTTGAGAAAGATCAGGCCGACTGACGCATCACCAGCGTCGCATCGAGACTGACTTTGGGTGCGACCGCCGTGTAGTCCTCCTCAAGCACCGCCAGCAGCATCTCGACGCTGCGCCCGGCCATCGAGGCGAAGTCCTGCGCCATGGTGGTGAGACCGGGGCAGGTGTAGCGGCTGAGTGGATGATCGTCATGGGCGGCTACCCGCAGGTCGCAATCGCCCTTGCGGCCGATCTTGAGTCCGCGCGCATAGGCGGCGGCCATCACGCCAAAGGCCAAGCGGTCGTTGTTGCACAGGATGGTCTTTCCCGCCAGGCCGCCATTGTCGAGCATCGTTTCCGTCTGCTCGTAGCCGATCCGTTCGAAATCCCAAGTGTAGTCCTCGGTGTTGCCGATGACGACCGGCTCATGCCCGAGCCGCTTCATCGAGGCGACATAGCTCTCCAGCCGTTCCGGCGAGTTGTGGTTGACATGCGGGATGTCGAAATAGACCGGGGCGCCGCCGGACCGGCAAAGATAATCGACGATGGTCGAGACGCTCTGTGCGTTGTTGTTGCCGACGAACGGCGTCCCGCCTTCGAGATAGGTGTCGAAATAGACGACCGGGATCGCCTGCGTCAGCTTTTCCAGCGTGCGGTGGTCCGAGCGCACGCCGAGCGGTGCGATCAGCGCGCCGGAGACTTTCAGCGACAGGATCGTTCGCGTTGCCTCCACTTCGAGTTCGCGCGAGCCGTGCGAGGAGATCACGATCGGCCAGTAGCCCTCGTCGCGCAGCCTGAGTTCTATGCGGCTGACCATCTCCGAATAGAAGGGATCGGCCACCGTCGGCACCATGATGCCGATGCTGCGGGTACGCTTGCGGTTGAGGTTGCGCGCGAACAAATTGGGCTGGTAGTCGGACGAGCGTAGCGCTTCCTCGATGCGGTTTCGCGTCGCCGGCTTGACGCTGGTCGGATCGTCGAAATATTTCGACAAGGTCGGCCTGGAGACGCCACAGGAGCGGGCGAAATCCTCCATCGTCTTGTGCTTCATCGCCAGCGATTCCCCGCCTTCCGGAAACCTCGTTCCTTGTGCTGTCCGGCACCTACTTACGGTGCGCCGGCGTGCAACCGCAAGGCAAAATTTTACAGAAAACTGTAGCTGTTTTAACGCGTATAATAAAATTATTCCACGCGTAAATTTATTAATTGGCGCAAAAAGTGCAAGCCGTATTGACTCTGGATGTCGGTTGCCGCCAGGCACAATTGTGCGCGACTGAAGTCCGCAGTCGGACTGGAGCGAAACGCCGGGAGGAATTCCGCGATGAAGAAGCTGGTCTCAGCCGGCGAGATCCTCGTCGAGATCATGGCCGAGCGTATCGGCCAGAGCTTTCTCGAACCGGGCCCGCTGCTGGGGCCTTATCCGTCCGGCGCGCCCGCCATCTTCATCGGCCAGGCCGCAGCGCTCGGCCAACCCGCCGGCCTAATCGGCGCGGTCGGCGAGGACGATTTCGGCCAGTTGAACATCGAGCGGCTGCGGAGCCTGGGAGCCGACGTGTCGGCGATCGCGGTTCACAAGGACCACGCGACGGGCACCGCCTTCGTCACCTACCGGGCGAATGGCACCCGGCACTTTGTCTTCAACATCCGCAACAGCGCCGCCGGCCTGGTCGGGATCGATGCCGCTGCTACAAGCATGCTGGCCGGCGCCGACCATGTCCATATCATGGGCTCGTCACTGTTCTCCGACCGCGCCACCGATGTCGCGTTGTCGGCGATCCAAACGGTGAAGGCCAAGGGCGGGACGGTGTCCTTCGACCCCAACATTCGCCGCGAGATCATGCAGGCCTCCGGCATGCGCGAAGCGCTCGACCAAGTGCTCAAGCAAACCGATGTCTTCCTGCCGAGCGGCAACGAACTGTTCCTGTTTTCGTCGGCCGGCGACGAAAAGGGCGCGGTCGACGATCTCCTGCAGCGCGGCGTTTCCTGCGTCGTCCTCAAGAAGGGCGCCGACGGCGCCGCCTTCCACGACCGTCACGGCACGGTGGCCTTGCCGGGCTTTGCCATCAACGAGGTCGATCCGACCGGCGCCGGTGACTGTTTCGGCGCTGCCTTCGTCTCATTCTGGCTTCGTGGTGCGGCACCCGCCCAGGCGCTCATGATCGCCAATGCGTGTGGCGCGCTAGCCGTTACTCGCAAGGGGCCGATGGAAGGTATCTTTCCGCTGGCCGAGGTTGAGGCTTTCGCAACCACCGCCGGGAAGGGCCAGCCGTGAGGGGCGCGATGCAGAGATTTGCCAGCATCGCGGTGAAGCGCGCCGCGGGTGAGAAGGGCGGCATCGCCTCGATCTGTTCGGCGCATCCGCTGGTGATCGAGGCCGCGCTCCGCCACGGCGCGTCGCGCGGTTCCGATGTGCTGATCGAGGCGACCTGCAACCAGGTCAATCACGAAGGCGGCTACACCGGCATGACGCCCGCCGGCTTCCGCAGCTTCGTCGAGGGCCATGCGCAAAGGGCCGGCTTTCCGCTCGATCGCCTGATCCTTGGCGGCGACCATCTCGGTCCCAATCCGTGGAAGCATCTTCCTTCCGCCGAGGCGATGACGAAGGCGAAGGCGATGATCGACGCCTATGCCGGCGCCGGCTTCACCAAGCTGCATCTCGACACCAGCATGGCTTGCGCCGACGATCCAGCCGCGCTTGCCCACGAGACCATCGCTGCACGCGCCGCCGCGCTTGCGGCCGTCGCCGAGGCGGCGGTCGAACGCATTGGCGGCGAGAGACCGGTCTACATCATCGGCACCGAAGTTCCGGTGCCGGGCGGCGCGCTCGAAGCGCTCGATCATATGCATGTCACCGAACCCGATGACGCCCTGCGCACCGTCGAGATCCACCGACAGGCATTTTCGCGCGCCGGCCTCGATGCTGCCTTTGCGCGTGCGGTCGGCGTCGTCGTCCAGCCGGGCGTCGAATTCGGTAATGCCGAGATCATCGCCTACGCGCCGCGGAAGGCGACGCAGCTGGTCGCCGTGCTCGGGCGCATGCCGCAATTCGTCTTCGAGGCGCATTCGACCGACTACCAGCCAAACGAGGCGCTTGGGGCTCTGGTGCGCGACGGCTTCGCCATCCTCAAGGTTGGACCCTGGCTCACCTTCGCGCTGCGCGAGGCGTTGTACGGGCTGAGCCACATCGCCGACGTGCTTGCGCCAGACCCGTCCCGTGAAAGCCTACCGGCGGCGATGGAGCGCGTCATGCTGGCCTCGCCGGACAATTGGCAGAAATACTATCCGGGTACGCCGGACGAGCAGCGCGTGCAGCGGCACTTCTCCTTCAGCGACCGCATCCGTTACTACTGGCCGACGCCCGACGCACAGCACGCGACACAGACGCTGCTGGATTTTCTGGGCGACAGGGACATTCCCCGCCCTTTGATCAGCCAGTATCTGGGGCAACTCGATGCCGAGGTTGCGGCAGGTCGGATCGAGCCCGTCGCGCATGACCTGCTGATTGGCAGCATCACCCGTGTCCTCGATTCCTATGGGCGTGCGACGTTACAGCAGCGCGGATCGTCCTAGATTCGCCGTTGCAGGGTCGAGCCGCGCCCGGAGGACGCGCGTGATCTAAGATGTGCGCTCAGCCGACACACGCGGAGCCTATGCCGGACCTTCGAAGTTGGGCTGCTGTTGGACTAATATAAGCAGGGCACAGCCAATTCGACGGTGAGAGCATCGCGGAACCATACGGAACGATACGGGAATACTTCTGATTTTGGCCCACGAAAAACCCAATCAAATCGACGTTCCTAGCACATCCTCCGGGCCCACCATTATCGTTATCTTTCAATGATTTAGAGGCATTGTTGCACTTGGCTAGCCAAGTCAAGGCAGGCGAACCGCCGTCCATAGCGTTTGATTTTATTGACTTATGGTGGGCCTCTGGAGGCCGCAGATGTGTTGCCAACCGCCGGTGGAGTGTCAGGATCGTTTATCAAGTGCTTGAACGACGCCGGCACGGTGTTCGGAATAGAAAGCCGCGCATAGTCCCCTACGCAATCGACCTCGAATTACTGTCTGGATGCTACATCGGCCATCGCCGCACCCCAGGCGATCTCGTAGCCCATGCGTGAGAAGCCGAATTCGCGATCGAATGTGTTCGGCGCTTTGACACGCCAGTTCTTCATGACCTCGCCCGGGAGGCCGCCAGCAGCGGTGACGACCAAGTCACGCTCGCCGGCGCGGAGTTCACGACGGCGATCATTTGGCGTAGCTGGGAACAGGCCGGCTACGTCAGGCAAGACCGTCCGGCTGCAGCTAGGAAGTTAATCGCAACCCACGGCGGACGGCTCCGTACGCGCGCGCGGCGTACGGCAAGCTGCTAGCCTCAATCTCCGGATGAGATCAGAGTCGCTCAGACCGGGTCTTCAGGATCTGGTACAGCACGTTTCGGATGCGCTGCCCAACGGTTAGCCGGTTGATCACGCCTTCGCCTCCTGTTCATCGCAGATGAATGGGCTGCGGTTCAGATGATCTGTGCCGCCAGCGCCACGCCGACCAACGACGTGCCGACCCCTGCCGTGCGGATGGCTCGCGGCCAGCGCCGAAGTGTTAGGGCGGCTAACGCGCCGGTCGCGTGAAGAGCCGAAGTAGCGACCACGAAGCCGACCGCATAAGCGATGCCGCTGGCCGTCTCGGGAATTTCGAGGCCATGGGCATTGCCGTGGAAGAGGGCGAAGAGAGCAGTCAGCGAGGCGGCCACAGCGAGCGGAAGCGGCTTGGCAAGCGCCATCATGGCGCCGAAGACCACCAGCGATAGCGTTATGCCGGTTTCCAGTGAGGGCAGGCCGATGCCGGCGATACCGAGCAGGGCGCCAGCGAGCATCGCCGAGACAAAGCACGACGGCACGATGATGATCCCCTTGCCGCCGGCGCGAGCGGCAATGATGCCTACAGCCATCATGGCAAGCAGGTGGTCCATACCGGTCAGCGGGTGCTGAATGCCGTCTACAAACCCGTGGGCATGAAAACCGCCGCTATGGGCGAAGGCCAATGAGGGGATGAGGGTTGTGGCGGCTGCCAGGGCGAGTCTACCGAAGAAGGAAAGCGTTCTGTTCATGGTTCTGGACCTGTTTGATAGGGGTGCGATCGGTTCAAGGCCGGTGCTCATTGTCCGGCCCCTGGCATGGTGAATTGTGCGGCGCCGGACCTGTCGGCCAGAAGTCGGGCCTCGCCGAAGTCAAGGGGCGTTTGTGCCTTGCCGTTATGGTAGACGAAGGCCAGGCGGCGCCGGCGCGACGTCAGTTTCGCGGGCAGCGGGTGATAGGTGACGCCGGCGCCGCCAATCAGCGGCATGACGGCGCCGACATCGACCATGTCCTGCGTCTCGACGCGCAGAAGATGCAGCCGCACGCCGTCGGCGGTCTCGCCGACGAACGGAATCCCGGCGAGGCGCAGGAAACTGGACGGGTCGGGCGCCCGCGAAAACCCTTCGAGAAACGCGATCTCGACGAGATCGAGATCGGTCGCCCGCGCGTCGGCGGGTTCGGGCGCATGGTCGTGCGGTAGATGCGGTGTCTGCCATTGCAACGGCTTGCCGGCCGGCCCGTTGTGGCCGACGGGGTGGGGATGGTGATGATGACCGTTCGGCCCGTGATGGTGACCGTCGCCATGATCATGGCTGTGGTGGTGATGATCATCGTGCATGGTCAAAAGCTCGTCGGCTTGTCGATGATGGATTTGTGTTTGCCGAGATTGCCGTGCGCGACCATCGAGCCGAGCGCCTCGACGACAACCCGCACGCCAAACAGCGCCGTGATGTCTGACGTGTCGTAGGGCGGCGACACCTCGACCACTTCCAGTCCGCAGATGCCGGGCGCCGACACTAGCCCGAGCAGCTTCAGTGCCTCGCGCGGCAGGAAGCCACCGGGCTCCGGCCAGCCCGTACCCGGCACGAAACCGCAATCGATGCTGTCGACATCGAAGGAGATGTATACGGCGTCGGTGTCCTTCCATGCGATCTCGAGCGCGATCTCGGCCGCCTTCTCCAGCCCCATCTGTTCGATATCGGAGATCGTCAGCACGTTGGTTCCGCGCTTTCTCGCCTCGGCCACGCCGTAGCGGGGCACCTGCCAGCCGCCGATACCGAGCTGCACCAGATTGGTGGCCGAGACGTTCGGCAGGTTGGTCGCCCAATACCAGGGCGTCGTGTGCATACGTTCGTCGAGATCCTTTTCCTGGATGTCGATGTGGCGGTCGAAATGGATGATGCCGATTCGCTTGGAGGTCACGTCGGCGATGCCGCGCACGCACGGAAACCCGATCGAATGGTCGCCGCCGAGCATGATCGGCAGCGCGCCGGACGAGGCGACATGGCTGACGCCCTTGGTGATCTGGTCGAAGCTCTTTTCGAGATTGGCGGGGATGGTGAAGACGTCGCCGGCGTCGCAAAGCGTCATCTGCTCGCGCAGGTCGACACCGAGCTCGTAATTGTAAGGCGTGTAGAGCGCCGAGATGCGGCGCATGCCTTGCGGCCCGAAGCGGGTTCCGGGCCGGTAAGTGGTGCCGCTGTCGAAAGGAATGCCCATGACGGCAGCGTCATATCTGCCGACATCGCGGACGTTCTCGACATAGGGCGCCTTGAGGAAGGTGTTGATGCCGGCGAAGTGCGGCAACTCGCCTCGCGCGAATGTCGGGATCGACTTGTCGATGATCGAATCCGATCCGGGCAGGCCCATGTCGAGTGCCCATTTCTGTTCCTTGCGCCAGCCGTCCTCGGGCAGCTTTCCTTCCGCCTCGATAGACTTCCAGCCCTGCATGTCGCGGATCTCGAAGTTCGGATGGTGGAAGCGTTGGCGTGGCTGGTGGTCGGTGAGCCCGGCGCGACGATGCCGGCGTTCTGGACTATCTCTGTGCATGAAACCTCCTTCACGACGCCGTCGTCGCGATTGCGCTATCCAGTCGGGTCGTCCCGACCATCGCGGCCACTTCGGCCACGTCTCGTGCGGAAGCCCGGTGCTTGCGGTCGAGCTTCAGATCGTAGGTGATCGTCGCGCCATAGGCGGACGGGAACTGGGGGTCATGGCGCACCTTGTCGAAGACCAGCACGCGGGTGCCGAGCTTGAATGCCTCGCCGATATCGTGGGTGACCATGACCACGGTCATGCCGTGCTCGGTCCAGAGCTCGGTGAGCAGCTCATGCATCTCGATGCGAATACCGGGATCGAGTGCGCCGAAGGGCTCGTCGAGAAGCAGGATCTGCGGCCGGCCGAGCAAGGTCTGCGCGATCGCCAGCCGCTGCTGCATGCCGCCAGAAAGCATGGCCGGATAGAGGTCGCGCGCATGGCCAAGCCCGACCCGTTCCAGCATGGTTTCGGCTTCTTGCCTGGCGCTTTTGCGCCTGGCGCCGAAGACGCGGCCGAACGGTCCGCCCGAACGGAAGTCCTCGACCAGCAGCAAGTTCTGCAGCGCGGTGAGATGCGGAAACACGGAATAGCGCTGGAAGACGATGCCGCGCTGCGGCGTCGGCTCCGGCACGATCGGCTGGTCGCCGACGACGACCAGGCCGCCACTTTGCTGTTCCTGGCCAAGCAGGATGCGCAGGAACGTCGATTTTCCACAACCGCTGGCGCCAACCAGCGACAGGAATTCACCCGCTTCGGCGAAGACATTGACCCGTTCCAGTACGCGGGCGTCGCCGTAGCTCTTCTCCAGCCCATGGACGAGGATCCGGCTCATCTGGTCCGCACCGGATGCGCCCAGGGCGAGATGATGTGAGAGAGCCGCACGAGTAGCCAGTCGGTCATCACCGCAAGCAGCGTGATCCAGGCGACGTAAGGCAGGATGACGTCCATCGACAGGTAGCGACGAACGAGGAAGATGCGGTAGCCGAGCCCCTCGGTGGAGGCGATGGCTTCTGCCGCGATCAGGAACAGCCAGGCCGGCCCAAGCGCCAGCCGTACGCAAGTGATGAGGCGCGGCATGACCTGTGGCAGCACCAGCCTGAGCACCATGGTCCAGCTGTTGCCGCCGAGCGTCTGTGCCTTGGCGACGAGCTCCGGCGGCAATTCCATCACCCGGTTGGCGATGTCGCGCACCATGACCGGTGCGACGCCGAGAGCGATCAAGGTGATCTTGGCCGTTTCGCCGAGGCCGAGCGCAATGAACAGGATCGGCAGCAGCGCCAGTGGCGGGATGACGCAGACAACTGTGACCAAGGGCAGCAGAAAGGCCCTGACGCGCGGGATGAAACCTATGGCGACGCCGAGGCTGAGCGCCACCAGCGTGGCCATGCCGACTCCGGCGAACAGCCTGATCAGGCTGGCATAGGTGTCGGCCCACAGGATCAGGTCGCCGGAGCGCTTGTCCGGCACTGTCGCTAGGTCTGAAAATGCCGACCACATCTGTGCAGGGGAGGGCAGCAGCTTGTCGCTGGGATTGACCGCCAGCCTTTGCGACGAAGCGAAGAGATAGGCGATTGCCACGGCGGCAAACGGCAGCGTCCCAAGCAGCAACGCTCCGCCGCGCGAGACCGTCACGTTGATGAGGCGAAGCCGCGCTTTCGGCCTGCTACGTTGCAGGCGCGCGACTTCGGGGCCTGCCGCGGCCTGCATGATGCCGGTTCCTCTGGCTAGCATGTCGCGCTCCCGCGTCAGAGCGTTCCGCCCGCCGCCTCTGCCATAAAGGCCGGATCGAAGCGCAGCTTGACGTTGTTGACATCGCCCAGCGTCGAGCCATCGGGAAAGCTCATGCCGATCACGTCGACGCTCGGCGCGTTGGTACCAAGAATGCCGTGGCTGAACAGGAAGTTGCGCACCAGATCCATGGTCTTCGGCAGTTCGGCGCCGTTGGTGAATGCGACCGCCTTGGCCGGCTCGAAGAACATCGCCGTTGATGCAAGCTGAGCGTCGAAACCGGCAAGATCCGTCCCCGACGCCTTGGCCATCTCTTGCTTGGCCGCCTTGCCTTCGGGCGTGCCCGACGTCATCAGCGCCATGGCTTCATACCATGCACCGACAAGCGCCTTGCCCAAGGCCGGATTGTCCTTCAGCGTCGCGGTGTTGACGACCATCATGTCGATGATCTCGCCGGGGATCTCAGTCGAATCGAATACCTTGTGGGCGCCCGGCATGGCAGCGATTGCCGAGACTAGCGGATTCCAGGTGACGACGGAGGTGACGTCGCTGGTGCCGTAGGCAGCGACCATGTCGGCATCGGAGGTGTTCACCACCGTAATGTCCTTTTCGGCCAACCCCACCGTCTCCAGTGCGCGCGCAAGTAGGTAATGTGAGACGGAAAGCTCGACGAGATTGACCTTCTGGCCGGCAATATCCTTGAGCGTGGTCTTGTTCTTGAGGATGACCGCGTCGTTGCCGTTGGAGAAATCGCCGACGATCAAGGCCGTCGTGTCGACACCGCCGCCGGCCGGGATCGAAAGCGCATCCATGTTGGTCATCGAACAGCCGTCAAAGCCGCCGGCCGTGTACTGATTGATGCTTTCGACATAGTCATTGATGCGGGTGATCTCGACATTGATGCCGTATTTATCGGCCCACTTCTTCATGATGCCGCTATCGGAAAGATAGCCCCACGGCATCCAGCCGACGTAGATCGACCAGCAAATCTTGAAGTCTTTCTTGGGCGCCGCTTGCGCGGCTGAGATGAAGGGGAGGCTGAGTGATGCGGCTAGGATGATTGTGGCCAGTTTGCGAAGCATTACATACCCCTGTTTGCGATCCGGATTGCGTCCGAACGTCTGTTGGGGGGTTCACGGAGCGCGCATCCGGGAGAGGTTCGCGCCAGCAAACCCGTGCAGGGTTCTCCCGGGATTTTGGCCCGCCGTGTTCCGCCAGATGCCTCAATGCATCTCAAGCGGTCGCGTCTCTTGGACCAGCACCGTGATCGACACGGCCGGAACCCTAGACGCTCTGCACGTGAATAACGAAGCAAGGGGCGTGCCAGTCCGGAAAGCCGTCCTGAGGCGGCCTTTCCCCGGATTTGCAGGCAATCGCGTTATGCTGATGCCACAAAAGTCATCGCAACGCCGACGGATTAGGCAAGGAAAATCTAGCGTCAACCAATATGAGCAGGCTTGTGCCCTGGGGACCTCCGCTGATCGCACCCTGCTCTATGGTCGCCGACACATACATGCCCAATAGGGACACGTTCGGGAAGGGCGTGAGCGCGCGGCGGATCCGGATGCCAATTGGCGCCGACCCATGTGACGAGTGCGCCCGATCGTGCAAGGGCAATTCGTGAAATAAGCGCGACTGCAATGATGCTAGGCAAGCCCGATCGCGTGTCGGGAGGCAGTTGTGAAAGTTGCGATCATCGGACCAGGCTCGCTCGGGAAGGCCTTGGCGAAATGTCTTGGCCTCGCCGGGTACGAAATTCGCCTCAGCTTCAGTCGTGACGAAGGCAAGTTGCGCGCAATCGCGGCAACCCTCCGTGTTGGCTTCGGTGCCCCTGACGAAGTAGCGAGATGGGCCGACGTAATTGCCCTGGCGACGCCATGGCCGGCTCTCGAGCTGGCGATGGACGCGCTTGGCGATTTGTCGGGCAAGATCGTCTGGGACAATACCAATGCAATCGCGCCTGACCTTTCCACGATGCTGCTAGGCACTACTACGTCTGTAGGCGAGGAGGTTCAGAGGCGCGCGGGGCGCCCTTGTCGTCAAGTGCATTCCGACCTTTGCCGAATTGCTTGACAGGGATGATCCGCGTCTCAACGGCGATCCGGTGACGAGCTATGTCGCCGGCAATGACGCAGATGCCAAGGCGGCGGTTTGCCGGCTTCTCGCCGATCTGCCGACAATGCCGGTCGATGTCGGCGATCTCACGGCCTCGCGCCTGATCGAGCCGATGATGCTGCTATTAGTCCAGCTCGCCTATCGGCGCGGGATGGGGCCGACAATTTCCTTCAATCTCATTCGACAGGACGGAACCGGTTCATGACTGATTATCTACCCGCGCGGCGCAAGGCGATTCCAGTAGGACGTCTGCTGATCGATGGCCAATGGCGCGATGCCGTCAGCGGCGAGACTTCGACGACTTTTGATCCGACCACGGAGGCGGCGATCACCGATATTGCGAAGGCGGACGTCACCGACACGAGCGATGCCGTCGCGGCCGCGCAACGGGCTTTCGAGCAAGGACCCTGGGCGCGGATGCATCATGAGGAGCGCACCAAGATCCTGTTTCGCATCGCCGATCTAATGGACGAGCGGGCCGAGGATTTCGCGGTGCGCGAGGCGATGGATATGGGTATGCCCTATCGCGATTTCCGCGATATCATCATGCCGCACTGCTCAGGACTGTTCCGCTTTCATGGCGGGCTCGCCATGAGCGCGATGGACGGCGCCTATCGTACCAGCTACGAACCAAATATCAGGATCCTGACGCGGCGCGAGCCGCTCGGCGTGGTCGCTGCGATCACCCCGTTCAATTTTCCCCTCGCGCTGTCCTGTTCGAAAATCGCGCCGGCACTCGCGGCGGGTAACACGGTCGTTCACAAGCCTGCGACCGACACGCCCCTGACGGCCCTCGCCTTGGCGCAAGTGATCCTCGACGCGGGCGTGCCGCCAGGCGTCTACAATCTCGTCACCGGCCCGGGCGCCACCATCGACGACGCGCTGGTCAACGATGCCCGCGTCGACAAGATCGCCTTTACCGGGTCGACCACCGTCGGCCAGGGCATCATGCGCAACGGTGCCGGGACGATGAAACACCTGACCATGGAGCTCGGCGGCAAGAGTCCCAATATCGTTTTCGCCGATGCTGATATCGATGTCGCGATACAGGCAGCCTTCTGGGGCATCTTCTGGAACAAGGGCGAAGTCTGCGTCGCCGGATCGCGCCTGCTGGTTGAACGCGCCTGCTATGACGAGGCCGTCGAGAAGCTGAGCGCCATGGCGAAGTCGGCGACACTCGGCGATCCGCTGGACCCTGCGACGATGATCGGGCCGATCGCATCGCGGGGCGAGTATGACAAGGTCTTGAGCTATGTCGAAGAGGGCAAGCGCACCGCGCGACTGGCCGCGGGCGGCGGCACCCGCCAGGTCAACGGCAAGGGCCTCTTCATCGAGCCGACCATCTTCGCCGATGCGACCAACGACCTAAGGATATCGCGCGAAGAGATTTTCGGTCCTGTCCTGCCGGTGATTCCATTCGACAGCGAGGAGGACGCGATCCGGATCGCCAACGATACGAGCTACGGGCTCGCCTCGGGCATCCAGACCAGCGATCTCGGCCGCGCCTTGCGGCTCGCCGACCGGATCAAGGCAGGCACGATCTGGCTGAACTGCTGGCACAAGTACCATCCTAATGCGCCGTTCGGAGGTTTCAAGATGAGCGGCTATGGCCGCGAGCAGGGCCGCGAGGCGTGGGAAAGCTACACCCAATACAAGACGATTTGGGCGAATCTTGGCGAACCAGTCGAGATGGCGCGATGAGCGTGCGCGATTCCAACCCACTCGACCCGCGGCATCCTAAACGCGTCGCGATGGTCCTTTCAAACCCGGCTGTGTCAACCACCACAGGCTGGCCGGTCGGGTTTTGGTGGAGCGAGTTGACCCATCCCTGGCTCGCCTTCACCGAGCGCGGATACGAAGTCGCGATCTTCTCGCCTGAGGGCAACAAATGCGAGGCGGATGCATTGAGCGACCCGCGCGATCCGTCCGGCTATTCGGATACGGATCTGATCTCGCTCGGTTTCCTGTCGACGCCGAAACTGGCGGTGCTGGTGGAGACGACCCGGCCCATCGCAGAGCTGTCGGTCGACGCGTTCGACGCGATCGTCGTCGCTGGCGGCCAAGCGCCGATGTTCACCTTCCAAGGTGCGACTGAGTTGCAGCGGCTGTTCGTCGCCTTTTTCGCGGCCGGCAAGGTCGCGGCTGCCTTGTGTCATGGCGTCGCGCTGCTGCGTTACGCGCGCCTCTCAACCGGCGAGCTGCTGGCCAAAGGGCGCACTGTTACGGGGTTCGCCAATGTCGAGGAGGACTTCGCCGACAATGCCGTCTGGGAGATGGGCGCGCTGCCGCACGGTACGCATCTGATGCCATGGCGGATCGAGGATGAGATGCGTGCGCTCGGCGCGAACTATATTCAGGCCGGGCTGTGGCGCGATTTTGCCGTGCGCGATGGCAATCTGATCACCGGCCAGCAGAACTTCTCCGGAGCGGCGACCGCCCGTCTTGTCATCGAGGCGCTCGGTGGCTGAGGACCAAAGACCGCTCCTGTCGGTGAAGTTCGGGAGACAAACTCGCCGTCAGGGCGGGCGATGCCAAACGACATCGGCCCAATAGGATCCGGGGTCCGTCCAAGAACTCCACCTCAAACAACCACTATCAGCAGCGAGGATGAACCATGGCCGTAGTGACGACACTTGATATTGCCGGCCTGACGGCCGAAGATTATAGCCGCATCCTCGATCGGATCGGCGTGGAGAAACGGCCCGCTGGCGGCATCTACCAGCACATCGCGCATGCCACAGACGATGGTTATCGCATCATCGAGATATGGGACGACAAGGCAGGCCTGGAGCTCTTCTTGCAGGACACATTGTTTCCCGCCGCACAGGAACTGCAAGTTCAGCGTGAAATGACCATTATGACCCAGACACTGCACAACATCTTTGTGCCCCGGATTGGTGAACTGACTGCCCTGGCAAATGATGCGCCTGGTGGACCAGTCAAACGGGCAAAAGTGTAGGCATCAAGGATCGAGGATGCGGCGATCGATCATCGAAGTCCTGGAGGAACTTGCGTCCGGACGCCCGGTACAACGATGGTGACCGCGGCAAGTGCAAAGAGGTTGTTCTTTCCTGCCGGCGACTATCGCCACGCGCCGGCCGGAGTCGTTCAGCTGCGAGTGATTCGCAGCGGTTCATCCTATGCAGAGATCGATCTTGGCCGCGGGCTGCGGCGCGTCTTCACCCGCCCCGGCGATCTGCTGCTCAGTCTTCCCGAGCGTGCCACGCGGTTCAAGATCGAGGAGCCGCGCGAGCTGACGATGATCACCGTTGACTCCGCGCTGGCGTCAAGGCTCCTGGTATCGGCAGGCGGGACCCCCGAGGACCTGGTCATCCTGACCGATCGACCGATACGCGATTCGCTGGTGGCCGAGTTGTGCCGACGCCTCGAAGGCGACCCGCCAGCCAACCCGATCGTCCGCGAATGGGCGCTGGGCCTGGTTTTCGCGAACCTGCTCCGTCTCGGGCATGCACGCCAGCGACAGCAGAAGTCTCCGGTCCTAACCTCGCAGCGGTTCGACCGGGTCCTCGCTGCGATTGACGGCGATCTGGAAAAGGGGGTGTCGATCGACCATCTTGCCGGAATCGCGGGAATACCACGACGCGCCTTCACCGCCGCCTTTCGCGAGGCGACGCAATTGCCGGTACATCAATTCATTTTACGCCGCCGCGTTGATCGCGCGGTCGAGCTTTTGGAAAATAGCGATCTGCCGCTGGCCGAGATTGCTCAGCACGCGGGTTTCACTCACCAGGCCCATATGAATCGCGTCGTGACCCGATTGAAAGGGCTGTCGCCAGGCCGGCTGCGGTCTCGCAGGCGCGACGGCTGACTTGTGATCTATTCCGGCATCAGGATTCGAATGGCGGAGACGTAAGTTGCTGAAACGTCCGTTGGCTAAGATGCCCGACAGTTTGCGTGCAGAGCTCGAGGCCGCAAATCTGATGACTGCTTTCGAGCAACGGCCTCCCTATCAGCGCAATGATTACTTGCATTGGATCGAGCGCGCCCGTCACCCGGAAACACGCCGAAAGCGCATAAATCAGATGATTGACGAGCTTACGAAGGGAGGAATCTACATGGGCATGAAAAAAAAGAGCTGAGATCGCCGCGAAGCTAGCAGATCCGTCAACGATCATCTTCCAATCCGTGCTTTCCGCATCGATCTTCATCGATTTCCCCACGTCTTTGCGCAGATTATGCAGGGAGCCAATAGTGACAATCGAACCTATCCTTCATTTTCGTTCGCGGCAGGTGGCCATATGATCGTGACATCGCAAACCGATAACGTGCTCGGCAGCACGTCGGGAAGGTGGCGCGTCTGGTCGCTCTCGGACGGTTACGTCGAGATGCCGGCGGACCTTTTGCGGGACCCGCAGGATAATCCGGTGCCGCAAGCTGCGTTGGCAGGGGCGCTTCGCCTGTCTGTCAATTGCTTCGCGCTGGTAGGTCCAGGCGTTGACGGCGTTCTAATCGACAGCGGAGGAGGGGGCTGGGCCCCGACAGTGGGGCGTCTTGAGCAGGCCATGGCGGAAGCCAAGATCGACCCGGCTTCGATCACGGTCTTGGCGCTCACCCACGCCCATCAGGATCATGTGCACGGACTTTTGACCCCCGACGGCCGAGTGCTCTTTCCAAACTTGAAGGCGATCGTAATTCCCGAGGCGGCTGTGCAGAGCTTTTTCGCTTACGCGCACCTTGCGCAGTTCCGGCCCCTGCTGAAGCCTGTCCAGAATGGCGACCAGGTGGGTGAGCGATTGAGGGCGGGCGCCTTGCCCGGTCATGCTGCCGGTCATACCGGCTACACGTTCGACACGGACGAGGATCGTTTCCTATTCTTCGGGGACATCGTTCATGTGCCGGCCTTGCAGTTCGGCAATCCCGCGTTCAGTTGGGGCTATGACGACGATCAGCTGACCGCGCGCGCAACCCGCCTAAAGGTTTTCAGTGACGCGGCCGAGGCGGGGACGTGGATCGCCGGCGCGCACCTTGGCTGGCCGGGTATCGGTCGCGTGGTGCGTAAGGGCGAAGCATACGGCTATGAGCCGGCAGGAGGACGAGTGACCGGATAGGCCGCCCCGTGCTGGTCGGTTTATACCGCTCTCTTCGCCCAAGGCAAGGATCTCGACGAGCAGCGCGCCGCACTCCGGCGTCCTCAACGGCGGCGGTACCATCGTCCGGCCCACCAAAATATCTGATTCTTGATCCACTGGCGGCCGATCTGCCTGAGGCTTACCGGATCGGCGTCTCGCCGCGAAACAGCGGCTGGTGCGCCCGCATCAAGGCGGCA
>NZ_JAMYOE010000047.1:0-33745 GCF_040319695.1 Mesorhizobium sp. M0898
CCGATGCAGGTGAAGGCGATCGCCCATGCCAGGATTAAGACCGACAAGATCGATGCCGGCGTTTGGCGCAGCTCCATGCCAGCGGGTATGATCATGACGGTGCCATCCGATCCCCGCTGGAGATGAGCGATTTTCGGCGTATGGTGCGACCATCCGGAACAGGGGCACCGGTAGCACGCCAAGTGCGGGCAGGCCGATGTATTCGATAAGCTGAGAGCTCGCGTTAGTAGCTGGCCGCCCCTGCGACCTGCCCGGTTGTCCCTGACCTCAGCCGCAGTGATCGTGGTGGACCAACCATCTCGTTCATCTGGCGGGCGAATCCGTAGAGTCTGGACAGCTCGGTGGCGAGGTCAATCAGAGACTGCTGTTCTTGCGGCGTCGTCGGGGTGCTCGGGCAGATTGGTCAAGTGAGCGTATCTGCTATGGCAGCAAGGTGCGAACAACCACCACCTCGTTGCCAATAAATGAGTTAGGGTCCAGCGACGACGACTCCAGAAAACCGGCTGTTCTGAAAATAGCTTCGATCGCTGCCCGATCGGCTCCTGGTGCTATATGCACCTCCGCCAAGTCTAGTTGGCATACCGGGTTTGGTTCTCCGATTGGAATTGGCCAATACCGGAATGCACCGTCACTGCAAGTCAGATCGACACCACCCTGATGACGCTTAACGAGCAAGCGGACCTCGTCTTCGATGACCACAGTGGACTTCAGATAGAAGGCGCCGATCTTGGAGATGGTCCAAGGATTGAACGGCGGCTCTCCGGCCGCTTGAGGGCGTCGTTGATTGGCGGGAAAGATGAAGAAAATGGCTAGCCGGAAGAAACGCGGGGCAACGAAAAGGCCGCTCGATGAAGAAGTTCTGCTTCGGCATATGCAAAGCATAGTAGACAGCGAATTCGAGAATCTTGTAGGCGAGGCGCTGTCAGAAATCTGTGGGAGACGCTTCTTTTGTTCGCGAAGCGGAAGCCAGTACGGGGGTGACGGAAGTGCACGAGGCCCGTTTGAAACGGTTTTCGAAGCCAAGCTCTATCGAGACACTACTTCTTTAAATCAGCGCAATGTACTCGGTGGCTTCGTTGAAGCGACCCATCGTGAGCCGAAACCTGATCTTTGGGTGCTCGCTGCTAGTCGGCCTGTCCCAGAGCAACTTGAACGAGCACTGCGCCGCGAGGCGGAAGAAAAAGCAATCGGCCTTCTCACGCTCGACGCTCCGCCCACGGGCGGCTCAGACCTTGTCCAACTGATTGCTATGGCGCCAAAGGCCGCTGCCCTACGGCTTCCGGCAGAAGCCCAAGCCGCAATCGACCGCCTTAGACGGGAGCCAAATTTCTCTGGGCGGGCTCTTGAGCTTCGCCAAAAACTCTCGGGACCCGATTTCACGCTTGCGACGTTGCGTGCGGCAGTCGATGCCTGGTGGCGAGAGACGATGTCGGAACCGCAGAAACTGGTCCATCGCCTCAGGGCTAGACCCGCCCCTGGACGGTTGGGTGACCCGTGGGCCGAATTCGTTCGCCGTGATGTGGTCGATGCTAACAGCGCAAGCATTAAAGCCGCGGCGACAAAGGGAAATCCCTGCTTTTTTGTCGGCGACGAAGGAGTTGGCAAGACTCTCTCCGCTCTTCATTGGCTTTTGGAGAATGCCTCTGAGACCCTCTTGCTTCCGGTTACCAAAGCGGTTTCCGTTTCGAAAGACCCCATAACACTCATGAGTTGCGCGCTCAGCATGATGTTGGGTCGCTCCCCTGCGGAATGGGTCAAGAAAGCCGAGATGTTGCTCAGTTATGACGATATCCAAGCCCCTATCGTGACACTTTTTCTTGACGGTCTCAACGAACGACGAAAGAGCGATTGGACCGAGTTGCTGACGCGACTGCAAGACGAACCCTATCGCCAGCGCGTTCGTGTTCTTGCTACGTGTCGTCCCTATGCGTTCGAGCACGATTTCAATGAGTTTGTTGGACTGAGCCAGAAACCGCAGGTTATCCGTATAGGCCTCTTCGCAGACGCGGAACTCGACCGAGGTCTTAAGAACCACAAAATTCCCCGATCCTCTTTATCCGATGAAATGACGGAATTGCTACGCCGTCCGCGACTTTTCGACCTAGCACTCCGATACCGTGAAGAGCTTGAAAAAGTGGGCGAGTTCACGCCAGCTCGCTTGTATTGGGAGGACTGGAAAGACCGCCTGGCACGAAACCGTGACATCCTTGCGGAACCCGATTTCAAGGAAGCACTCCGGCAAGTTGCAAAGGCAATCGATAAGGCATCGCCGAATCCTTCGCGAATAGCGACGGCTGACCTACATCACGCCGTCCGGAACGCAAACCCTTTTGCGGACAATCCAGAGCGCGTCTTGCAAACACTTACGGAACTGGTTGACGGCGGGCTTGCCGAACGGTCCGGGGAAGATACCCGTCTAACATTGTCATTCGCGGCATTTGCACTTGGCTGGGATCTCTGGCGCCGAGCGCTAGAACTTCCTGCGGATTGGACGATTGGACAGATTGTCAGTGAAGTTCGAAGCTGGATAGAGCCGTGGGGCGGGGCCTCATTCGATTGTGAAGTGCTTCGAGTTGCCAGTTGGGCCGCCGCATTAGCGGACGGTAGGAGAGCAGCCCAAGCCGCGATATTCGCCCTTTGGCTCGATAGGCCAAACCTTTCCGACGAACACGAAGACGACATTCTTGCTATTTCACGGCGCATAAACACAGCTCTTGTGGATGTCGCCGAATACGTCTGGTTCGCAGGCGACGCAGAGGCGTCCGAACGCCTTGCTTATATTATTAGACCCCTCACTGGTGCGAGCGAATTGAGGGTAGCACTGATTGAACGTGCTCGTCATTGGGCCGGCTTGATCGGTCTAATGGAGTGGCCATTCTTGGGGCAAACAGACGACCGGTCTGCTTTGCGTGAAAAGCGACTTGAGCGACTGCGCAAACGCCTCGGCGATCGCTTGGTTTTGAATAAACCGTTCAAGGAGGCCGATGAAACTCTCACCATAGCAGATGGCGAAGAGCCTGATGGATCGCACGCCTTTGGCTACGCCGTTAGCGTTCTTGCTTTTCACAGTCGTGATGACCTGATGCCTTTGATAAGGGTTTGGTCCATAGCCGGGTCTGTTCGGTACGGAGACCATGACGATAAATATATCGCAGCGCTGCTGCGCGGTGCCGAACCCTCCGAGATCGCCCTAGTCGATCAAGCGTTGTCACAAGCGCAATCTTTCACCTTGGGCAATGACATTCTGATGGCGCATGCCGCAGGTTCACTTGGATGGGCAATTGGGACGCCTCAGGCCATGACCGTCGTTGCAGACGCCTTTGACAAATCTGGGCTTAGAGACGAACGACAAGAGTTAATCAAAACAATTTCAGTATGGGAAAGACCTGCAACCGTCGAGGAAGCCATTCAGAAGGTCGCCGACCAAACCGAAAAACCTCATGTTCGCTTGTCATATGCGCGGGACTGGCTACTCCATCCTAAGATGAGACTACCGGAAAGCCTTGTTCGCGAGGCCACGGATTTTGCAAGAAATCTCGACGTTACGGCAATCTATCAATCAAGGGGCCACACTTCCGAATCCGTTGCATTAGAGCATTGGATGCCCGTTTTGGCCCGGGCAGCGCGCGATGATAGAGCAGCCATTACGCGCCGACTTTCGGGTCACGTCGCGGCCGGCCAAGTGTCGCCGGAAAGAGCCATGTTTGTTATCATCATGGAAATGTCGGTACTTGATGCAGCCGACCTTGTGCCGCTTATGTCGATACCTGGAGACGATCCGGATAGCGCGAATCTGCGGATGGCGGCCCAATTTTTGTTGGCAAAGGACGGCGACGAGCAGATTAGCCTGCTCCTGAGCTTGGAACCGTCGCAAGTTATCTATCGTGATTTGGCGCTGACGTTCAGCATTCCGAGTGCCACTGGGCTCGATGCATTGGCGAAAGCTATTCATGGCGGCCTCGAACGAAATCGATTGCGAAGTGCGCTCTTTTTGGTGGCTGCCACGGGTGTGGATTTGACCAATGCCCCGCGCACTGCATTGCTGGAGCGCCTGAGACAATCATCTCCGCATTGCCGAGCGCCCGAACTGGAGATTTTGGCTAAATCCGATGCGCCTGCGGCGGCTGCCGAGTTGATCGCCTTGGATTGGACTGTCGGGAATGCCCGAGACGATGATGAAGCCTTCTGGGGAAGTTTGGTTCTCGCAAAGGCGTCGCTTTCCCTCAATGAGGTGGTTCGGCGTCTTCATCCTCGCCATCTTGTGCGCGCCGCCGAGAATACAAAGGATGGGCCAGCGGTGATCAGTGCCATTTTGATCGCCAAACTGCGGTCAGTCTTGGACGCAGAGAAGCGACCATTGCCGGCGACGTCCATTTCCAATTTTGCAACCGATGACACTCAACTGGAAACTCGAAGTGTCACGCTTCAGCACGGTCTCAATAAATCGGCTCTCACGCTGGCCGAACGATTTCGATTGGGGTTCGATGCCGATGCGCGCCAAGAAATCATTGACCAAGCAATTGAGGCTGTTCAGCGTTCGGATCAATCGACCCTTGCAAGCGGCAGGCGGCGTCCCGACTGGACCATTCCGAGCGCTGGCCTTGAAACGCTCTGGACCGCAGAGCCGACCGCCTTTGAGGCTATTGCGGATTTCCTCTCGATTCAGTCTGCTGACAATCTGAATCAACTCGCTGTCCATGAGCCTGGTCTGCTATATCCGATGGTCTCCGTTGGACTCAAATGCGGCCCAATTCGTTTTGCCTCGATATGGCGTAACCTCCTGTCTACGAGACATCATACTGTATATCGAACGAACCTCGGCTCGGACTGGCTTCTCACCATGCCTTTCGCGTGCACGAGCCCCAAGGGGTGGGTACTTCAGATTGAAGCGTTCGACTTCTGTGAAAACGACCGCGAGCTACTCGATTGCACCTTGCACGCAGAGACTCCAGACCTCCAGCAGCGATTGATCGGTTGGACTATTTCTGAAGCCCAATCACCCTCCATCTGGAGACGGGGGCGGGCTATGATTGTTCGGGGCTATCTGGGCCTTTCGTCGCCGCGTGTCGAAGACCTAGAGCGCCTGGACATACAGGCGTCTTGGCTCGGAAATGTCTGGCGCTATGCCGAAGGATGGAGGGAGCGCCGCCGCTCAATTGTTCATTGGCTGGAGCAGTTCAGGTCAGCCGACAATGGCATATCCGCGTCAGCGGATTTCGAACTCCTCAAGAGCAGTGCTGACCGTCGCGTCTGGCGGATGCTTGATGGATGTAAACTGAGCCATCATTCTCAGATCATATTCGAGCGACAGCGCTCTGAACTTAAGCGAGCGATAGAGAAACGCGAAAAGGATATGGGGGAAGAAATTCCTCGACCAAAAGCTTGTCGACGGCCTCTGGCCTCGCAATATGAAGCTGAATTGAAGCATCCGAACGCGGTTCAGATGAACCAAACGAACTCCGTTCGCGCGTTTCGCAAAATGTGTGCGGGTGTACTTACGCTTTTTCCGCACCTTCTTGGCAAGGGGGTCGCTGCGCACCCCCGTTGCATCCCCCGAGCCGCAAGGTCTTCGCGAAAGATCCAGTATGACCACGTCGATGACCCGGCGTAGATCGACCGGCATCTGTTCAATAATAGCGTCCTTTAGCTGTGCCGTCGTCGTTATGGATAAGTCTTTACGCCCCGCGATTTTCTCACCTGCCCCGAACCATAGAACGAGATAGATGCCTTGATCCGCCGCATCAGGGTGCACGCTATAGCGGTCGTGAAGCTGCGCCGAGGCGGCTGAAAAGAGCTTTGAATGCCACTGCCCTTTGACCTCGATGACGAGCAGCCGCCGTCGACCGTCAATAATCACTGATGCTGTGATGTCGCATCGGTTCGCATGCGCCATGTGATGTTCGATTGTGACCGAGAGGTTCAAGGCCGACATTTTCACCTGTAGCCGGTCAACGATCCGATCGCGCGAACTATTTTCATCGAGGTGCTCGCCGCCCGGATAGAACATGTTGAGCGGGTCGGTCTCGGCGCCCTGAACCCATCGCTGGTATTCCACCAGTTCTTCAACCAACAATGCACGCAAATCCTCCACGGTGGCGATCTTGCTATGGTCGAGAAAATTGACGATGTCCTTTGCAGAGGGCGTTCGAAAATCCTGTAGCGCCTGTTTCCGGTGCGCCGCAGCTTTCATGCTGCGAGCATCCCTGTGGAAATCAGCAAAGCGATCATCGGACAAAAGCTTGTCCAGGACCGGGAGGCTCTGATCAGGAGAATCGCGTCCTATTAGGTGAACCACATCGCTCAGAAAGCGATAGGCCGTTTCGCCGGGCGGGTCGCCCGTACCCCACGAGCTGGGTAGAAAGACCTTCGGCCATACATCGACGTATGCGTCTAAGATTGCAAATACCTTCTTGGCCGAGAGCACAGGCCACCCCACCGCGTCATCCCGATAAAACCGGCCCGCTCGATGCTCCAAACGGGTTATCGTCTGCGGATCAGCCTTTAGCGCTTCCCAAACAGCTCCCGGCGGATCTTCTAGGAAGAATAGTGCCCGCAGAAACCAGAATTTTTGGTCGGACTTTTCGTCGTCGGTCGTAGCTTCACGCCCGGTCCACGCCGCACATTGTTGTTCGATTAAGTGCCGTAGTCTTGAGCGATCAGCATGCTCCGCACAGATGTCAAAGAGCGTATCTCTGGCCCCCTTGGGCATTTCCGGAAACCGCTCCAGCCATTCCAACGCCAGTGTTTTTTGAAGAGGTTTGAATGCCTGTTTGTGACGAAGCCAGCCGACATCGGTAGGTGGGTCGCCCGGTTGAGTTAGCTGGGGTTCGATAAATTCTCGCGCATAGGCTTCGACATCCGAAAGATCCCCAAACAGCAGTCGATCGATCTCGGCTTCCAAAGCCTTGCCTTCTCCTTCCCCATATCCACCATACCCCCCCAAATCAGTCTTCACGGCGGCAAGGACTTTACGATCGATCCGCTCAAGAGTTCCTGACCCGCGAAAATATGCGAGACATGCGGCGTGCAGCACCCGCGTGACCGCCTTCCGTTGTTGAGAAAGAGCTGATAGAGTCGGAACATGCTCGTCGAGCAAGGGGAAGCTGTTCAGAAGCGCTCTGTCAGCGCTGCGAACGTCATCGAATATCTCACCCATCTTTTCGGGTTGGAGAAGGTAGTAGTCGGCAATCAGTCGGAGTGCACCCCAGTGCGCACCGGCCTCGATTCTTGCCAAATTTTCTCGAAAAAAGGCTAGCCTCGCTAGTTTGGTTTGATCTTCCTTGCGTTGCCATCTACGGTTTGATCTCGGCCAGCGATACCGATCCTTGTCTATCAATGAACGGGTTTCACGCTCACGCTTGGACCAGATTCTGAGCAGCTCTGATCGTTCGCGTCCTTGCCTGCGCATCAAGGCCCGGAAATCGTCTGGACCTTTCTTTTCCGAATAAATGTTATGCATGGAATAAAATCCGCCCCACAATGCGGCATTGCCCGTTTCAAAGGCATGGTCGAGCAGGGCACGATAATCACGTAGGTTCATCTGCAACCCCGAATGACGCTGGCTCATCGAGAGGCGCATCCGAACGTCCCATACGTCCTTGTCGTCGGCACAACCTGCGAAAGCGAGCCGATGTATCGCCTGCCGTAATTCGTCGTTCTCGGTCAGTGCCTGCACTGCGATGCTCTGATCTGACGATTTGGTGCGATCAAACGTCAGAGATTTCGTCCATCCCCAAATTTTGTCTGGCGCATGTGTTTTGGTCGACAGCTTGAAATATTGGTCAAGCAGTGAGCCGGCGATCTTGCTGACCTCGATACGACAATTGCGTCGATGTTCGCGTGTTGCACCGCATGTGCAGGTGAGGCCACGGGTAAGCTCGTCGAGAAGCCATTCTGTGCCGGGCAGGTCGAACGTGCTGATAAACTGCCTCACGTAAAAACGAAGCTCCGGCGCCGCTTGATCGCGTCGTTTCCTGACCTTCCCTGTTGCTGCAATTCTTTGGAGCAAGGCGAGTACCTGCTCCCTTCCGATCACCTTCATACCCAATTCGGTGATGATATCAGTCGCGATACGCAACGAGGCTGTATCGCCCATCGCAATCAGGGTTGTGACATCCGGCCCGCGGTCGCGGTCCGGCAATTCCGTGAGAAGGTGCTGCGCACGCATACGAGACGACAACTGGCTGTCAGCGTCGAGCATGATGCAGCAAAGCTCTTCTTCGAGGTGCGGGATAGCGTCGGATGCTTGAAGAAGTTCGAGAAGAAGATCGCGCAACTCGGGCGCGACTTTGTCGCCAGTCAGCTGCTCTTTCAGGTCATCGACCATATCGACGCTGAAGAGGCCAGCCACGCTAAATCGCCGCCAGGAGTCGCTGCGGCGGAAATACGGATCGATTTTTGAGAGCTCGCGCAGTCGTGTCATGAGAAGATGCTTGGATGACGACGTAAGTTGCGACGGGTCGCCGTTGGCCAGCACCGCATAAGGGTCGACGTCGATACAAGCCCGTTGGATATGGGAACTTCCTACAGCCGCCATCCATCCGAGCATGCCCCGAAGCTCGTCGCGCACTACGCTGTTGGGCGCGATTACCGCGAGACACCGGCCAAGGGAAAGCGGATCGGTAGCATCGTCAATGCGTGTCGCAAGATAGCGTGCGGCACAATATTCTGAAACGATGCGATGCACCGGCTCGTGCCTCGCGGGTGTGGCTGATGGTTTGAAGAGCCGCGTGTCGAGCGTGGATTGCAACAATGACAGGTCAGCGGTGCTGACCGCCCGCAGATACGGGAAATCCATATCGCCTGGCTGCTCTACAGAAGATAAGCCTGTTGATCCCGATAACAGCAGTTTTGCAAAGAGCTCTTCTCCGACGCGGATAATTGCATCAGAGGGCGGCCGTCCGCGCTGTTTTGGCGATGCGCTTCGCTCCGAGGTCAGCCTCTCGACCGCGTCAACGAAAATCCTGCTTTTTGTCACGAACTTCCGACCGCTCTGCACATAGGCGTCAGAGAAGAGCTTGAGAAATTGTGGATTACCTAAAAGCGGCACGAGCTCGAAGCGAGCAGCTTCATTGAGGAACGCTGTGAAATCCTCTCCCGGAAGATAGGCTTCAAAAAGCAGCTTCTGTTCCGCTTCGGAAAACGGCAAAAGCCGTACCACGGCCGGCTCAGAGCCGAAGCACTGTTGCAAAAGCCGGGTTCGTGCCGGGCCCCATTCACTGGAGCGACAGGCCAGCACGACGATACCCGCCTGCGACTCCTTTGCCTTGACGATGATCTGATCAATTGCAGATTGGTCTATACGGGCCACTTCATCGAGAGCATCGATGACCAATGACGGAACCTCGGCTATCACCGAGCGGTGACGGAAGCTGGTTGCTGTGCAGAATTCACCACCTAAATGGGCGGCCATGCTCGTCAGAAGATCGCTCTTGCCAGCACCTGGTTCTGCTAGCACAACAATGAGTGCCTCTTCGGCGAGCAAAGCCGCCTCTGAAATGATCCTGTCCCCGTGATAGAGCGATCGTGGAATATAATTTTGGTCCATTCATGCAGCATAAGCGCCGCCAATGTCTCACCCAAGCTGCAATTTAAGATTGGTGGAACGCACGTGACTGGCGTGTGCCTGGATTCGTTCAGTAGTTCCCGTCAACTCCATCGTGCTGACGCGCGGCGCCTATCGGGAGAACACGAAAGAACCCGCTGAGCCTCGCGTATTGAGTAGAGTGCTTGTTTGCAAATATTTAAATTTGCGGCGATCATCGCCGCATTTTTGAAAGATTGTAAATTCACTTTAAAAGTGATAGTTTATGAGAGTCGCAAAATACGGCGATGATCGCCGCATCGAAAGTGTTTTTTAAACCTATGCCAACAAACACCGACCGAAGACAATTGCTGCGAAACCTGGTGCCTGAGGGGCTACCGGTGACGAAGCGTTGGCTGTCCGAGCAGAATCCGGACTTCGATCGCCACGCGCTCGATAATCTGGTCAAAAGCAGGCAGCTCACGCTGGTCGCGTCCGGTGTCTATATACGCCCCAGTACACACCTTACCTGGCAGGGCATCGTCACCGCACTGCAGACCATCTTCCGCACGGATCTAAGTGTCGGCGGATTGACAGCGCTCGAATTGCAAGGATTTGCGCACTACCTGCCATTGTCGAGGCAACGCGCGGTCCATCTTTACGGCAAAGACGTTTTGCCGGCCTGGCTAGGGAGTGCGCTGCCTTCAGTCCAGTTCGTTCGCCACAATCGTCTTTCCTCGCTAGGCGGTTCCGGCCTCGTCAACCGCGAGTACGACACAAACGAGCGAACGCTCGTGGATAGCAGCATACCGGGTCAGCGGACAGGCGCTTGGCCGTTCACCATGTCATCGCCCGAGCGGGCTTACCTTGAAGTCCTGATGGACGTGCCGGGCGCCATATCCTTCGAGCACGCCGACCAGCTTCTCCAGGGCATGACCACGCTCTCACCAAGGCGCATGGAGCAACTCTTGCGCAAGTGCACGAGCGTCAAATTGCGCAGGCTGTTCTACTGGATGGCCGAGCGTCATTCCTACGCCTGGCTGAAGAAGCTTCCCAAACCCGAAGCGCTTGATGAGCTTGGCCTTGGTAGCGGTAACAGAATGCTGGTCAGAGGCGGCAGACTCGATCCAAAATACCGCATAACGGTTCCGGAGGAGATGTGGACACAACCAGCCCTTATTACGGACAAGTCCGACTCCTGACGCGTGTCTTGCCGCTGGTCGCGGCGGAGACGTGTTTCGCCCTCAAAGGCGGCACCGCCATCAATCTCTTTGTTCGCGATCTGCCGCGGCTCTCCGTCGACATCGATCTCGTCTATCTGCCCATGGACGAGCGTGACGAAGCGCTTAAGAAGATTGCTGAAGCGCTCTCGCGCATTGCTGATGCGATCTCAAAGGCGATGCCCGATACGGAGATCATCAGATCGTACGAAGATCAGCGGGATGCCTTGCGTCTTTTCGTGACCCAAGGCGGCGATCGGATTAAGATCGAACTCTCCCCTGTGCTGCGCGGCTCAGTATTCCCCGAGGAGCTACGGGAGGTGTCGCCCGCAGTCGAAGAGCAATTCGGTTACGTCGAGATGCAGCTTCTTTCGATCCCCGATCTATATGCCGGAAAAATCTGCGCGGCGCTTGACCGCCAACATCCGCGTGATCTCTTCGATATCAAATTGCTGCTCGAGAATGAAGGGCTGACCGAAGATTTGGTGAAGACTTTTCTCGTCTACCTCATCAGTCACAACCGAACGATGGCTGAACTCCTACAACCAACCCGCAAGGACATTGCCGGCATCTACGAAGGAGAATTTCTGCGCATGTCGCAGATCGAGGTGAGCCTCGATGAATTGCTCGACGTTCGCGAGCGGCTGATCACCGGGCTAAATCAGGCATTGACCGACGATCAGCGAAAATTCCTGCTCTCCTTCAAAGCCCGTCGCCCGCAATGGGATCTGCTCGGCATTGAAGGGGCGGACAAGCTGCCCGCCGTTCGCTGGAAGCTGCACAATCTGGATCGCATGCCAGAAGAACGGCATCGCGGGGTGTATGAGAACTTGGAGCGGGTGTTCGGCCAGAAACGCAAATAAGCGACGCCGCGCAAGAATCAGGTCGATCCCGTCTCACCGACACGACATCAGGATGTCTTCAAGACGTGGAGGGGACTGCTCCATCTGGTGTGTCATCTCCCGCAGATTCCCGTGTCAGTTCGAGACGCGTGATTGTCAGTGTTCCGTCTTTTGCCAGATAGACCGGAAGGATAACGGTGTTATCACTTTCGGTCACCACGTCTTCGATTACTCGGACATACTTGTCCTGCTCGCCGGGAAGGGAATTGGCCTCTCGGTCCCAAGCTGCGATGGCTCCTGCTAGCCAGTCTGCTGCCCGGATATAATGGTCGAACCACATTACTTCCTTGCCGGTGCTGCTATCCGGAATAGACTCCAGGTATGATGCCCGATGCATCTATGTCCAGAAGTCCAGCCAACCCAACAAAGTTATTGATTGCGTAGTCCCAAACGAGGCTATCGCAGTAATTGATCATGCTGTCACGGTCGCAGAACCAACTAATCATTTCCGGTTTGCGGTCGCCACACAATATCAACGAGATGATGGCAAGGTACAGGGCTAGCAGAGTGAGATCGGTGAAGAGCCCCACATTGAATGAATTGGCCTTCGTTTTTTGGATCGCAGCCTTGAATCTCCGGATCTGTTCGTCGCCTCGTTCCGCCGAGATGAGCGCCGCCACTGTCAGCGCCAAGCTCTCTTGGATGACGTCTCTCGGCTTCATGTCCCCATTACTATAGAAGGCCCGATCCTGCCTCATCGGTATCAGGATGTGAAAATGGCGCGAGTCCCGCAGCCAAGCCGCTGCATTGGCGCCAAGTGTCTTGCTGTCCTTTAAGTCTCTCGGGAGGTTCTGCCGAACCTCTTCGGCAAAGTCTGCGGGAAACAAATCGTACGGGATGATGCTGAAGGCGAAGCAGTCGCCTGGGCGGCTCTTGTCGCGTAGCGCGAAGTCCCCTGCAATGATCCACTTGGTAGTAGTTGGCTTCTTGGCAAGCCAACTACGGAATATCTTTAGGGCACTCTTGTCGAAAGTTTCGATGAAGCAGCTGGCAAACTCTGAGGGCTCGATCATGAGCGCTTTGTAGCGAACGCCCGATGTTCAAGCTAGCTCTGTTTGCCAAGGCTGATCGGCCCGATGGTCGGTCCGTTCGGTGTCGAGGCTTGTCGCAAGAGTGGCCGGTGACCTTCAAGAACGTTCATCTAGTGGCCAGATTTAACTCTCGCTCAATCATTTCCCTCGTTACCACGCGCGCACGATCTCGCTCCCGGTATGCCTTGGCAAATTCCTCGTCGCTCAGGCTCCCATCGCCATGCGCGCCAGGATGTACGTTTGCACAAAGGGTACAGTCCCAAAGGATTTCTTGACGAACTGAGCTCCAGGTGTATCGGCAATGAACCACGGTTGCCGGCCAAAATAGCCGAACTGCTTGGAAATGATCGCGCTAAATAATTGCAGTGACGAAAGAGCGTCTTCGCGCGGCGCCGCATAGGTATCCGCGTTGAAATGGATTGACCGGTTTCGCAGCTTAGCTAACTCCAGGAAATAATCGCCGACACCATCCGCAAAAACACCCCACTCGGAAAGCACGTTGACGGCAAATGGCCAGTCATCGAACGAGATATACGTTTTTGTAGTGAGGCGAGCTCTTGAAACTGCCCCGCAAGTCCAGAACCAAGTGATCGAGGATGCGCACACCCAACGCGCAAGCCCCAACGAGAGCCGGATAGTAGGCACCTACAACGAACGCCTGGCGAGCCTGATGATAGAAGCGATTATGGTACGCAACCAGGGACATTGGCTTTGCGCCGGGATCGACAATGTTTTGAACGATTGCGTCCTGATTCCACGTGCCGTATTCGTCCTTTATGCGCGATATTGTCTTCTCGCGGTTCTCAGCATGCAGCGTCTTTGCTTCATCGTCCCACGTCTCGCCGGGCTCATCGAGGAGCATTGGAGTCGAGTCAAAATCGAATGAGTACGGGTGATACCGGCGCATCGCCCGATCGGCGACTCCCGCGTGATGGGTGTGACTATATACGCCTTGCGCCAAGTCTATGATTGTGATGCGGGTTTGAGGGTGATCTCCCGGGGTGCTTCCCGAAATATAGATCATAACATACGCGCGTGGTGGGTAGGTGCGAAAGCACTCTTCAGGATTGCGTAGCAGCGGCCTCAAGCAGCCTTTTCGTCTACGGCGAACATTTCGGCGCTGACTTCATCCGGGTGACGGTGTGTGAACATATGCTCGACGACGTTACGCCAGTTGAGAATGTTCTGAACCTCACCCTTTCCAGGTACCGCATAATACTGGCAGTCGGGCTCAGAGTTCCGATTGTCCAGATGCAGAACGCGAGTCGGACTGAGCGGAAATATGACGCTCGTCTCCGCATCCTTGAGGCCGCGGAAACGCATGCTCGGATGCAGAACCGTCACCGGGCTGTCTGATGTGATGA
This sequence comes from Mesorhizobium sp. M0898, assembly GCF_040319695.1. Lineage (NCBI taxonomy): Bacteria > Pseudomonadati > Pseudomonadota > Alphaproteobacteria > Hyphomicrobiales > Phyllobacteriaceae > Mesorhizobium > Mesorhizobium sp. M0898. The sequence continues at coordinate 14,041 of NZ_JAMYOE010000047.1, forward strand.
AAACCGGTCTCTCCGAAGTTATGATGGACCACCTCATATTTAACAGCAACTCGGCCAGCGATGAGGCTTGGGTCAATTATCCAGCCACATGCGCTTTACATCATCTTCGCCTGCGTCCCGATACGCGGGCCATGATGCCTTATCCACGTCGTACTTTCGTCCGCCGATTTCCACCCTGTCAGGCGGTTCGCCGGCTGCCATGTAGAAGGATCGAAGATGCTGATAAATTTCAGCGGTCCGATTGAAGAAGGATGGATTGCGCAGGTACATAACCGCCGTCAGAAGAGCGATGCCCTCGCGCGTAACCTTGTTACTGAGATCGATATACCCCGTGCTGATTTCTGACCAGAACGGCATGCCAAAAAGCTGCTCAAGATTGCTGAGCTTCTGTTCGAGTTGGTAATTGCGCTGGCCGTTTTCGACGGGGGCATAAAGGTAAAATTTCACGGCGACCTTTGAGATAGATCGCTTGAGGGGATCGCCGCCTGACTTCCCGAAAGTCCAAATTTTTCTCACAGCTACTATCGCAGGCGAACGCCCGCAAGTATGCCTTAGGGACCCAGTGATTGCGTTTATATTTTTGTTGGCTCATGACTTTAGGCTATCGATTCCTAGCCCTTTTATAGCACATCCTGAATGGCTGAATTGGGCTGAATTTGGGGACGGCATCACACATGCCAAAAATCTCGAAGCTAGTTCAGAGAATCCATTTTGAGGATTTCGGCGGACCCGAATTCGAACGATTGGTCTTTGCCTACCATGTCAGGGCCGGATGGACCGATGTCGCATGGTATGGGCAAGCCGGAGGCGATCATGGACGCGATATTGTCGGAGTTGAACGGCTGGACGATGGCCCGCCACGCCGGAGCGTTATCCAGTGCGTCAATCGCAGCAGTCTCACTCAGGCCAAGGCCGAGCATGACATTCAAAGGCTGCTGTCCTCTCCAACGAAATTCGAAGCTCTCAAATTTGTGACGCGGGGCGCCGTATCCGCTAGCCGCCGCGATGCCGTTCAGAAATTTGCCAAGGCGAACGGTATCGATAATTTGTCAATCTGGGGCGGCGCGGAGCTGGAGGAGCATTTGCGCTTGATCGGCGAAGACCTGCTGAAGCGATTTTGCGAGGGAGAGGAATTTCCTGACAAGGCTGCCGAACTGACGCGGTTTGCTGAGGACTTTGCGGGTCTGTCGGATATGGATGCTCTTGCTCAGATGGCCATCGTGTTTGATCGCCCGGCATTTCGCACGCCATTTCAGCAAGAGTGTTCGCTACACGCGTTTAGGCAGGCCATTGACGATACCATCTCCGCGCTGAATACGGGCATTTGGCGAACGCGCGAGGGCGACGAGATAAGGCGTATCCCCTCCCTCCATCATCTGCGGGATCGGCATAAAAAGACGAGCGTGAGTCGTTCCGTGCAACTGGTAGATCAATTGCGACGCGCTTTTGCGTCCGGTCTGCGTGACAAGACCATCAGGCCTTGCGGGTGCGGGAATCCGGATTGCCCCGTATTCACTGTCGACTCAGATGTCGCGGTCAGGTTGAACCAGATCCGATCCGGTGCCCTCGCGGCATTCAGGGATGCCTATCCGAAGTTTCACGTCGAAGTCGGATAAGGGGCGTCCGGTCGGCGCCCCTCTCTTCCGACCATTCAGGCTGCGAGTGCTTGCCCTCGCGTAGGCTCGTAGAGCATAGCGAAGAATTCATCAGCAAGATCGCAAGCTTAATTCCGGCAGTAGTGGATCCACAGAACCCACGAAGCTCGAGCCAGAGAATAACGACTTTCCCGGTATGCGGCGGGCGATTCCTTGATACGTTTTGAACATAGCTTTTGTCAGGGCGCTTCCGCTCTCGCCCATCACGTGGGCCTCGCTACGGCCGTCCAGAGATATGCAATCCCAGTTCAATTTGACGTACTTGGTGCGCTTGGAAATACGCAAGTTGGGAATGTCGCGGTTCCGGCATTCCCGGAACCAGTAATTGTTGGCATTGACATTACCGTTGCGGAATTCCACCCATATGTGCTCGGGCATTGAGGGCGACCTGAGGGTAGTCCCTGTGGAAACGACACCAAACATGTTGTTCCCAAGCGCGGCTAGTCGTGCGGCAATCTTTTCATCGTCAACCTTCGCCAGAATAGGACGATGCCGGGTGCAGGTCTTGATCGCCGCCAGCAGAGCTGCGTGCGTGTCATATCCAACGCCAAATGCAAGCGCTTCGGTGAGGTGCGCAGAATTCCCCCCCCCCCGGCATTGCCTTGCGCAACTCGGATTTCACAAAATCGATATTGTCGAGGGTTAGCAGAATAGAGGCCATGTGACCGTTCCTTTTTCATGATCGTCTGTCGCCAATTACGAGACGACCCAAAGGATCGATTCACGTTTGCAGGTAGTCCATGTCCACTTTGACCTGGCGACAGGTCTGGCAGGAATCGCCGCATGAAGGTTATCCATGTCGATCGGATCGCGCAATCTGAAATGGATTAACCGTTCGCACGCCCACCGGCCGATCTGAAGGGACGAACAGCCTCCACTAGCCCAAATACGTTCAGGGTCCGGACGTTTACACAGGCAACGGGACGATTGCGGCCCGTAATCGGCAGGTCGCTCCTTCATCTTTCACGTCCGCATCGCGCTTCTCGCCGGCTTGCTAAAAAATCTCCTGTGAAACAACACAGGAGGCAGCTGATGGAATTCTTTGTGGGCTGGACGTGTTGATGGACGAGACGGCGGTGTGCGTCGTGGACGGGGAGGGCGCGGTGCATCTGCAGGCGGTGGTGACCGATCCCGAGGCGATCCTCGAGATCCTCAAACCGTACCTGGGGCGCCTGCGCCGCGTCGGCCAAGAGGCAGGATCGCTGTCGCCCTGGCTGCATCCCGAGCTCAAGAAACTCGGCCTGCCGGCGATCTGCCTGGAGACGGTGCATGTGCGCGCCGCGATGGCGGCGCAGGGCAACAAAACCGACAAGGCCGATGCGCTGGGGCATCGCCCATGATGCGCACCGGCTGGTTCCGCCAGGCCTACATCAAGTCGCAAAGCTGCTACCGGACGAAGCTTCTCTTGACCCACCGGCGCAACCTGAAGGCCAAGTTCCTCGACCTGGAAAACGCCATCCGGCACTCACTGAAGGCGTTCGGCATCCGCCTGAGCAAGGTCGGATGCGGCGCTTTCGAGCAGGCGGTGCGCGCCGCCGTTGCGGACGATCCGCTGTCGGCCGAACTGATCGACGCCATTGCTGACGGCGCTCCGCGCTGTGGAAACAGTACTGTCGGCTGCACGATCTCGTCGTCAGGATGGTCGCGAAGAGCGAGCCATGCAGGCGCTTCATGGCGATCCCCGGCGTCGGCCCGGTGATGGCGCTCTCGTTCATGACGGCAATCGACGACCCGTCGCGCTTCCGCCGCTCGCGCGACGTCGCCGCCTACTTCGGGCTGACGTCGCGACGCTGGCAATCCGGCTCAACGATCGACATTCAGGGGCGCATCTCGAAAGTCGGCGATGCGGACGTACGGCGCGCGCTCTACGAGGCGGCGTCAGGCCTGATGACGCGCTTCAAGGGCTCCGACAAGGTCAAGAGCTGGGGCCAGGCGATCGCCAAACGCTGCTACCGCAAGGCCTGCGTCGCGGTGGCGCGCAAGCTGGCGGTGATCATGCACGCGATCTAGACCGACGGGACCTTCTATATCGGCGATCCGGCCGCGGGCCAGGCCGACGCCGTAGCGCCCGAATTTCCGCGGGGATGGGTGAACGGAGGCGATCCATTTGCGATTTCCAGTGCGTCGGGCCGCACCCCCACAATCGCTCAACAAGTTGAACACGTCCTGACCCGACTGGGACTTCAAGTTCGGACGTGAAACCTGGCCGGGTACTGCTGGATGGCAGGGTCCGTCAAGCGGGCGGAAGGATGAGGAAATGAAAGAGCTGCAGATCAAAACACATAATCGAGCGATGAATATCGCCGGCGCGATCATCCGGACCAGATCTGATTGAAACATCGTCCGGCCCCGAGATCGATGCTCCAATCTTGTATAGCTTCCATGCGACGTTCTCTTGGAGTGTTGCGGGATTGGTCCGCTCAACCGGAGCTCAACCCTTTCATCGCGTTAGAATGAGCGTTCGAAACGCAGGATTCCGCCGACACTGCTCTTCTTGTTGGCGTTGGTCCAGTTCACGTTGGAAGCGTCCACCTTGCCGACGGCGAAGTTGCCGTAGCGGCCATAGTCGAGTTCCGCCGTAACTGTGAAATCTGGAAGAAACGCATAGGCGACGTTTGCAGCGACACCATGGTTCTTGAGCTGATCACCGGAGAGCTGAAGCTTGAACGAAGTTGTCTCGTTGAGCTCGTAAGCGGCGCCAGCCCAGAAAGCCCAGTTCCCGCCCCAACTCTTATAGAAGCCGCGACCATGAGCGTCGATGGCGTTCGTGGAGTCGTCGTTGAGCTTGCCGTTGGAACCGTAGCCGAGCATTCCGAACAGCAACAGTTCGTTGGTGACATTGATGTCGACACGGACCTTGGCGGCCACCGATTCGTAGTTGCTATCATAAGCGGCAACGCCGGTGATCGCGCCCCAGCCATGTGTGTATTTCAAGCCGCCGACTACGTGCGGTGCGTAGCTGTCGATTGTGCCGACCACGCCCGAGCCTTCTTCGAGCGAAACCACGGCCGAAAAGCCGTTCCCGGCGTCGAAGTAGTACTGAACCACATTGGTATCGAAAGCGCCGTACGGAACCGGCGTCTGGTTGAGTACGTCACCCGCGCCGCCAATAAACATGTCGAAGGCCGACCAGTCCTTACCAACTCGGAGGCCACCAAGCTGAATCCAGGCGAAAGTCAAGGTGCTGTCTCCGTTGAAGGCATAGGACCGAGAACTGTCCGAAACCGAAGTGTGGCGGTTGCCGAAGTTCATGCGGGTTTCGGTGTAGGTCTTCAACGTGCCGAGTTCGGTCTCCTGGCCGGTCCAAGTTTTCAATGTGAAGCGCGTGTTGTTTTGCCATGTGCCCTGATGCTCACCAGTCCTCACATCCGAGGTTCTTGCGTGATCAACCAATCCGACATGGCCCAAGCCGACGTCGTAACGGACATAGCCGCCGATGCGCACGCAGGTCTCAGTGCCTGAAATGTAGACGTAGCCCGAGCCGTAGACGTCGCAGATTTTAACGTACTCAGTCGGGTCAGGCTCGGCAACGGCGGTCACGGCGCGAGCGTCGGAAACGGCAATCAGTGCCGCAGTTGAGCCGAGGAGGAGGCTCCTAATGTTCATTGTTGATCTCCGTTCAAAGAGTAAACGAATGGACGTCAGCGATGAAGTCTTGCTAAGGAAACAGTCGATAACGATGCGCATTGAGCTGAATTTGAGCAGTTTTGATGCGCTCGTCACGCCAGATTTTCATCAGAAATTGAGAATATGATTGGGTGTTATTGTTACAAATATGCGATTGTTATTACAAATATAATAATCGCCGAAACGACTCCATCCAACATTTCTGTACAAATCATCCCCGTCATCTCCGCTAGTTGTGGGCGGGCCGTCACAAAGGCTTCTACTGCAAATGACGTGCCATCCTGGCGACGCAGCTGCGGCTTGAAGCTCAAGTGTGCCGGCGGACCTTGGTTCGCTCTTCCTTCCTTTTTGCCTTGCGGATCAACCCAAGCACGAACGGCAAACGTTTCGGCTACGGTTCGTCTGTTCGCTTCGCGACAGTTTCGTTCAATGGCGACAGCTTTGTCTGCTGTGAGCCCCGACGTTGAGACATCATGCGGCGGCACCGCTCGGTACGACGCCGTCATTTTGGCGAGCGCGATGATCGGTAATCACGCGCTGACGCGCAGCCTTGCCTCCACCACGGAGTCAGTAGGCGCGCCGGCCTTGGCATTGCGGCCGACCTGACGGTCGCGTCGAGCAGCCTCTCGTCCTGATAGACGGCGCGCCACAGCTAATGCTTCTTGCCAGCAATTCACACAACGAGCTCATCGAGATGCCAGAGATCACTATGGGCTGCGCTAGCTGGCGAGCAAAGTCTGGTCCCAACGCCGTGTTATCTCGTTGGATGCGGCAGCCGCGCTCAGCAGAATCTACTCGACCAGGCGCAGGCTGAAGGGAAGGGATGGTGGAACCAAACGGTGCGCGTGAGGGTCGCGGCGGGAACAGCCATGGCCAGTCGCTGACCGTCCAGCCAAGACTGAACGGCCGCTATTGCTGAGAAATACAAGTTTCGAGCCCAAAGCGGAACGGACTGACATAGCGCAAAGACACAGGCGAGCGCAGCCGTAAGGTTGGTGGTTATCAGCATGGGACGGTAACTGTTGCAGACCACAAAATATCGCGAGGCCGGCCTGCCTTGGTACACTATCTATCCGACTGTGTCGGAGTTCTCTGGGGCGGTCGGCGCCGAGGCTTATGAGGAATGGCTCAGGAACCTGCCGGCTGACGATCCGGTGTCGCTCTATTTCCACGTTCCGTTCTGCCGATCAGCTTGCTGGTATTGTGGCTTCCCCACCACCATCACCCGCCATGATGCGCCGATCCTCAACTATCTGGCGGCGCTGCGTGACGAGATCCGTTTGGTCTCGGAGCGAGCGCCGCAGACGCTGCCCGTGAGCGACATGCATTTCGGCGGCGGAACGCCGTCTCTCATAGGACCAGCCGAGTTCCTGGCTCTGATGGAGTTCCTGCGACGCCGCTTCGCTCTCACGAAAACAGCTACGGTTGCCGTCGAGATTGATCCGCGCACGTTCACGGCCGAGATGGCCGAGGCCTTAGGAGCAGCCGGCGTGAACCGTGTGAGTCTCGGCGTGCAGAGCTTCGATCTCATTGTTCAAAAAGCAATCAACCGGGTTCAGAGTGAGGCGCAGACGTCTGCTGCCGTGGAAATGCTGCGCCGGCATGGAGTAAGCCGCATCAACTTCGACCTCATCTTCGGTCTCCCGCATCAAACGGTGCAGTCCTGCGTCGAGACCGCGAGGGCGGCGGTCGCAATGCGCCCCGACCGGCTTGCGGTGTTCGGCTATGCGCACATCCCGTCGCTTGTAAAGAATCAGCGCCTCATCGAGGAGGCAGTTCTTCCGGGCAGCGCTGCCCGCGCCGAACAGTATGCGGCCGTGGCCGCGACGCTGATTGCCGCCGGCTACCGCGAGATCGGGCTCGACCATTTCGCCTTGCCGGACGACGAGCTCGCGCTGGCACAGAAAACGGGTCGCCTGCGGCGTAACTCGCTGGGCTACTCGGCCACCACCTGCAGAACCCTGATCGGTTTCGGCGCGTCGGCTATCGGCCGCGTCGGCGAGGGGTACGTCCAAAACGAAGTTACACGGGATTCCTACATCCAGCACATCGCAGCTGGCCGTCTGGCGACGTCAAAGGGCTATCGCCTCACCGACGACGACCGCGTGCGAGCCGCAATTATCGAGCGACTAATGTGCGATCTCGAGGCCGATGTGCAGGCAATCTGTGCCGCCCACGGATCTGATCCGATCCGTCTTCTCGATTCAGCTGAACGCTTGGCGATGCTGGCCGAGGACGGGATAGTGGACTTCGAAAACGGTTTTGTCCGCGTACGGCGGGAGCATCGCTTTGTAATTCGCGCTGTCGCTGCCGCGTTCGATGCTTTTCTCGATCGGGATGGCCGTAAGCATAGCCACAGGTGAGGGCAATCATCCAACCGGAAGCTAAACTCGACGCCCTTGGCCGAGGCCTGTCATGAAGCGCGCGTCAAGGATGCGAAAAGCAGAGCTGATCCGCCTATTTCATCTCATCTTCAATGACATCGACCTCGTGGCTGCCACCGAGGCGTTTCCATATTGATCGTGGTAGGTGCGGGACATCTGGGTGTTTCGCCGTCAGCGCATGAATATCCCCGCCATGTGATGGGTCAGGAAATCGCGGTGGCTGCAATCAGCCCGTCCATCGATGACAGACCGCGGCCACGCCGCTTCGCGAGGCCCGTCAGGTCGCCCCAGGCCAGGGCAACCAGTTCGTCCACGGGCAGGACTCTCGGCTCGAAGCGCTGCGGCAGGTCCCGGGCGAGCCATCCGGCCAGTGCGTCACGTTTCCGACCTTTGTCTATGAGGGCAGCGCCGCGCCGGATCTCGGCGATCGACACAACCTGATAAATGAGCGGTCTTCATCGAGCCCGTCATCCATTCCAGCACGCGCGCGTCAGGGCTCGGCCTCGTCACCTCGGAGAGGCCATTAGTGTCGAGCAAGAGCCTCACAATGGCAGACCATGCGGTTCATCGCGTAGCCGCTCGATGTCCAGTTCGGCGTTGCGCAGCGGCGATGCGCAGCGAGTGCCCAGAAAACGGCAGCCAGCTCCCCTTCCGGAAGATCGGAGCGGACGCCACGCAAAAAGCGCCAAATCCTTGGCGCCGGCGGTCTGTGTGTTTGCGCGCTGGCGGCTTTGGTGTACTCCTGTGCCGTTTCGACGAGGCTTCCAGCCGGACCGGCAGGGGAGGAGGCTTTGGCGGCGCGGCCGGCACACGGCCCACCTCGAGGACGAGATCGACGATGTCGGGCAGATCCTCGGTCGCCTCACAAATCGGTGAGGTCGTCGGGGCACCGTCTTCCACTTTTGTTGATCAGCCGCCTTCCTGGCCATGTTCCGAGACAATAAGGCGCCCGTGCGCCGCCGCCTCGATTAACCCAAGACGCGCAAGGATCTTTTGCCGGAGACAACGAGGTCACCATCCTGCGGTGCCGCGTTGCGTCACAGTCGGCATGAGATGTGCAAAGTGGACCGTCGTCAAACGTCAAACAGAGGCGTTGGTGACTGGACTGAACGACCAGAACGGGCTGCTTGCGCCCTTTCGGACTTCACAAAGTTCGAAAATGGCGTCGTTTCAGGGCATAATCGCCGCTTGTCAAAATGTTTGCGACAAGTCCGGTGAAAGCCTGCCGAGTATCTTGTGCTTGGGGGGCGGTTAGTTCCGATAAACTAAGCGGCATACACATGCTAATCTATTTGATTTTCGGGCCGACCTGCAGCGGCAAAACAGACGCGGCAATCCAAATTGCACGAGAGACCGGATGGCCGGTCATTGCGCTGGATCGTGTACAATGCTGTCCTCAAATCGCCACCGGCAGCGGGCGTCCCTCGGATTCCGAACTGCAATCTACCCAGCGGATCTACTTGGATTCGCGCCCGCTAACCGCGGGCATCATCGACGCCGAGACCGCCCATCGTAAGCTGATAATGCAAGTGGATGAGCGTAGTTCCCAGCCGGGGCTCATCCTCGAAGGCGGTTCGATCTCCCTTCTCAATTTAATGGCGCGAAGTCAGCATTGGGATGGCGCTTTTCGGTGGCATGTAAGGCGGTTGCGGCTCGGCAACTCGGAGGCCTTTCTGGAGAGAGCCAAGCGTCGGGTCACAGACATGTTTGTCACAAGAGAAGGACAACCTTCATTGCTGCAGGAACTTGCGGATCAGTGGAAGGAAGATGCAGTCCGTCCCACTTTGGAAGACGTTGACGGATATCGTTGCGCCATTCGTTTTGCGAGAGAGCACAGCTTGGCAATCAGCGAAATGCCGTGCCTTCGCAAAGAGCTCCAACAAGATCTTGTAGAGGCGATTGCGAGAGAATATCTCGAATATGCGCGTTGGCAAGAACGCGACTTTCCAGAATGGCAAACTGAGTGAGCAAGCCTCCCCGGACCTCGCCTGCGGTGCGGGCACGGTAGCTCCTGAGAATTGCGCTAAGTGGTTTGCTGAAGCAAGCTAGTGCCAGGCGACATTAGGTCCGTGTGGCAGCGGAAGGATTGCTTTCGCCACGGTGACTGCGGAGGAGGCGACATGGCTGCACTGCTCATTTCAGGTATGGGACGGAATGTACCGATGACAAAGTGCTGCGCGCTTCGTAGCGACCGCTACCGTGGCTGACTCGCGAACTACTATCCGCCAGCCCAGTCTGTGGCGTCGTCTCGGCTTTCATCGCCACCGCCTTCGCCCAGGAAACGCCCGAGGCCGCAAAGCGTCGCCGTGGCAGTGCGGCACCCGGCAAGATGGGTGGTCATCGGCCCTATCTGATCGACGGGGAGCACCGTGCTTTCGTCCTGGGCGAGGTTGAGCGAGATGCCAACATGACGCTTCATCAATTGACGGCGGCACTGGCTGAACGTGGTCTCCTGCGAGCGTCGGTCGCTTCCTGCACCGCGAGGGCAAGAGCTTCAAAAAAACCGTTCTGCCGGCCGAGCAGCTCAAGCCAAAGCTGATGCGCGGGCGTGCGCAATGGATGCGCTATCAGACCCGCATTGACCCTACGCGCCTGGTCTCCCTGGATGAAACATGGGTCAAGACCAACATGGCGCCGTTGCGCGGCTGGGGTGTGCGCGGCAAGCGGCTGATGGCCCACGCACCATATGGCCATTGGAAGACGATGACCTTCATCACCGCGCTGCGGCATGACCGGGTGGAGGCGCCTTGGGTCATTGACGGACCCATCAATACGCAGGCCTTTCGCGTCTATGTCGAAACCGAACTCAACAAAACACTGAAGCCGGGCGACATCGTCATTCTCGACAATCCCGGTTCTCACAAGGGCCAAGCCGTCCGCGACATCGTCAGGGCTGCTGGCGCAAGGCGGGTCAAGCCCGCGAGAGCGGCAATTTTGTTCCGGCTATCACCCTCTCGTCGAGAACGGCGTGACGGAAGCGATAAAGTTGCGCCGGCCGGCCGCCGGTTTCCGCGGTTGTCTCACCGGTCTCCTCGACCAGCTCCTGCTGCTCGATCAGCCGGCGAAAGTTCGGCTTACGCACGAGCCTGCCGGCAAGCGCCTCCACGGTGCGCTGCAGCTGCAAAAGCGTGAAGACCGGCGGCATCAGTTCGAATACGACCGGCCGATATTTGATCTTGGAGCGCAGCCGCGCAATGCCGGTCGCCAGGATGCGACGATGATCGGCGATCATCGATCTGCCCGAGACCCAGGTGGGCGCAGCGGAATGTCCGGCGCGTATTGCTTCCTCCACCAGGGCGGCTTCGTAGAGCAGCTCATAACGTTGAAGCGCGAGTTCCTCGTTCCAATGGCGGTCGTCAAAGCCGAAGGCGATCGCCGCCCGCCGTCGTCGGTCGAGGCGTGTCGTACTGTCGTCAGTGCCATCCGCCCATTCCATCAGGCGCGGCCGCAATTCGTCCAACACGACCGCCGGTGTGCCGGAGCGGTGATCCTCCCACGGGAAATAGTCGTACCAGCTTCCCCAGTGTCGCCCGGCCGGGTCGCCAGCTTCGTCTTGGTGGGTGAGCGCCAGATAGCTGATAGAGACCACGCGGTCGTCAGCGCCAACCCTGTCGCGATCGGCGAAGGTGTAGAGCTGTTCGATATAGCCGAGCGGCTGGCCGGTCTGTTGTTCCACCCATCCCCTGAGGCCCGACTGCAGCGAACGGTGAGCAAGCTCGAACGGGCCCGAGGGCAGGGCGTTTGCCTGCGGGATGGTCAGAACGCAGGGGGCGCTGCTGTCCATGGCGACCACAACGGCGATTAAGTCCGCATTGACGTCGTTGGCCTTGCCTCCAGCTCCGCCTTTCCTAATCCCTTTTGCGCGTTCGTCCATGGTCCCCGAGGTTGTTGAGCAGAGCCCTGCCGCGTAGGCCGCTGAACCGATTGAATTCCGTTTTTGTCTGATAATTGTCGGCGCGTCAACACCACCCGTCGTGGCGATTTTAGCTCTTCGCAGCTGCACAAAAAGTGCCAACGCGACATCCGTGCTTGGGGAAGGAGGCCCATTGAGTGCGCCGATTCAAAGCTCGTCGATCGACATTGCGACGTTGTTCTCGTCGGCGACAGCGCGGCATGGTTCTCCACGGCTTGGCGTCGACGCTGGGCGTGACGCTGGAGATGATGATCATGCACGGTCAGGCCTGCCCCGTGGCCTGGAGCCGGCGCAAATGGTCGTCGACCCGCCGTTCGGTTCCCTTTGAAGAATCCCGGAGCAGGCTTTCCGCAATGCCTGATAAAGCCCTTCCAGTGCGCCCGCGCCAGCATCATCGCACTCTCGCTCCAACACAACCTATGCGAGTCAGTAAATCGACTCGCCGGCACTATTGTTTCAGGGGAAATGAATCTAGTTTCAAAGGGTTCGGCCGATAGGCCGGGCACAGCTGCGGTCTTCACGGCCTTTTTGACATAAACGCGTCGCCCGATTGAGATTATCTTGACGGTAGCGCAGTGCGCCATCCATGCCAGTCGAGATGATCATGGGCAAATATCGAGACCATCGCGAGCCACGCCGGCATCGCTATGACCATGACCCCGTTTCCTTTTCGGAACGGACTTCCGAGCCAAGCTATTTTCAGCGCCCGCCGACCGTGACGGCAGATCCTGTCGATGCGGAGGTATTGTGGTTCACAGTCAGCAAGGGTTTTGGCTTCGTCAAACTGTCGGACGGCACGGAGGCCTATCTGCACGTGCGAGTGTTAGAGGCGGCCGGAAGCCGGGATGTTGCCGCGGGAACGCCTCTCAAGATCACGGTCGAAAAAAGTCCAAAAGGTCGTCAAGTCGCGCAGGTGCTGGAGATCGGCGATCACCGCGCGAAAACTCCGTCACATACGCGCGTCGCTGGAGGGACCTTCGTTGAAACCGGTGCGCAGCTGGAGAGCGGGGGCACGGTCAAGTGGTACAAACCCGAAAAGGGCTTCGGCTTCATTGCTCCTGACAACGGTGAGAAGGACGTCTTCGTTCATGCCAGCGCCCTGACGCGCTCAGGGCTCAGCGTGCTGGTGGCGGGACAGAAGGTGTTTGTCGAATGCGGGCAAGGCAAGAAAGGCTGGGAAGTCCGGAGCATTCGCCTTGCCTAGACGGCGATGCATTGCTCGCCTCGAAGGAGATGCCGGAGAGCGTCGGGCGGCCGCCCGAGCCCGCGTAGCAGAAACCGACATTGTCGAAGCGCAGCACGCCGTCGGTGACGACGAGATCCCTGGCGCCCGCCGCGTCCTCGATGTCAAGTTCGGCGTCGAGCAACTCGAACAGCCGCGTGCCGCAGGTCGAGGCGCGCGCGAACGAGTTGACCATCAATCCGAGCTGGCGCACCTGCATCTGCAGAATGGTCATGAAGGTGAGCAACAGGGCCAGCGTGCCGACGCTGATTTGACCTGCGATCACTTTCTACCACCGAACCAGAGCACCAGGCCCATGGCGGTCAGGAACGAGAAATTCATGGCGCTGGTGTTGCCGACACGGATGTCGACGCGCTCATTGGCGAGATCAAGGCGCGTCCTGCTTGGCGCGGTCGAACTTTTCCAGCTCGTGCGGCTGCGCGGCGAAGGCACGCACGACACGGATGCCGCCGAGATTCTCATCCATCACCCGGATCTTTAACGATCGCTGATGCCCAGATATGGGAAGGTAAGGCTTCAATGACGGGGAAGGTGAAGGATTGACTGGTCGGGTTTCCGGGCCGAGCTTGTCGGCCGCTCAATCGAAAGCGTCATTTGAGGCGCTTTCTCTCCCGCGTGTAACTGGAAGACACGCTCGTCCAGTTCCTTGTCTACTTCCGTGAGACGATGATTGAGGCGAAGGTAGTCGGTCCAGGTCGGCGTTCGGAACGTTTCTGTCCACTGCATAGGCTTCTGAAGGTTGCGCTGGAGCGTCCAGTTCCGAGCACCGACGCGGCTGTGTACATGACGCCGCTGCCGCATGAGGTCGAGGAAGGCCTCGACATTTCTCTCGGCTATCAGATATTCGATCTTGACCACGATCGGGCCGCTTCTCGGCTTCAAACTGAGAGCGACAGCTGGGGCGTCGAATTCCTCCAAAGGATCGGGCTCGGACTCGCGGCGCTCGCGAAGAGGAAACAGAACGCCGGCTGCAGCAACGAGCAGCAGGGCCGCAGCGGAACCCTCTAGCGCCCAGGTCAGCGAATGGTTCTGGGAAACCGTGCCCCATACCCAGCTGCCGGCCGCGATGCCGCCGTCTATCAATGCGTAGTAGATCGAGATTGTGCGACCCACGACCCAGCGCGGGCTCGCCAGCTGCACGCTCACGCCAACCCCCGACCAGGCGGTGACCCAACCGGCGCCGCCCAGGGCGAGTGCAATTGCCGCCACAGCGATCGAAGAGGTCAGAGCCAGGGAGAGGGAGCACGCCGCGCAGGCGAGGCAGGAGAGCCTCATCAGCCTTTCTTGCGACAAGCTCCGTCTGAACAGGCTGTTGGAGAGGCCGGCGAAGACGGCACCGGTCCCGAAGCCAGCCATGAGCGCGCCATAGGCGAGCGGACCTCCTCCCAACTGGTCGCGGACAACCACCGGCAGCAGCGCGAGTATGGCGATGCTCGCCAAGCCAAAGAGGGTTCCGCGCGCGATCGCTGCCTTGATTTCCGATGACATCGCCGTGAAGCGCAGTCCGTCATAGATCGCCGTCCTCATCGACTCGCGTGGAAGAGGGGACGAGCGAACCTTCCACTTGCAGCGCCAAATAGTGACCAAGGGTACGAAATAGGTGAGCGTGGTCACGGCGAATGCCGCCATGAGGCCGAATGAGGCAACCACAATACCGCCGAGCGCCGGGCCCACAGTCCTGACAGTGTTGAAGCCAACAGAAAGCAGGGTGACGGCAGCGGGAACATCTCGTCGGTCCACGATATCGCCGACCGACGCTTGCCAGGCCGGATCATTGAGAGCACCGCCGCTTGCGATCAAGAAGCTGAAGCCAAGGATCATCCACGGACTAACAAAGCCCAGCGCCACGGACGCGGTCAGCATCGCGGACGCAATCACCATAAGGCACCGACCGGCGAACATGACCCGGCGCCGGCTGAAATTGTCGGCGAGAGCCCCGGCGAAGACGGACAAGACGAAAGCGGGCAGGTTCGATGATGCCTGCACCAGCGCAACCATCAGATCCGAAGTCGAGATCGTTGCCATCAGCCAGCTGATGGCGACAGTCTGCATCAGCCAGCCGAGACTCGAAACCTGCGTGGCGAGCCAGATCGAACGAAAGGTGGGCTGCAAAAGTGGCCCAAAGGTCGTTGGTGCAGCCAAATCTTCGTTTAAGCCAGCCACCCTACTCATTTTGCGACCCTTTGCTTTCCGTTATTGTCGTTTCCCATGTAATCTAGGCTGAACCGTGGCGGCTAGAAGAATAGAGAGAAACTGTTTGCCTTGCGGCACAGTTCCTCGTGATTAAGGGTTGCGGCCGAGACGCATGCCCGAGCCGGCTCACCCCGCCTTCGAAGACATCACTGGGTGGAGCCCGGATCTTGCTTGTCGTTTGACGCAGCATGCTTCATCAACGGGCACTTTGCCGAGCGATGCCTTTTCGCGAAACGCGACGATGTTCTTTCGTCGGAAACTCTCTCCAACGGCGTTCGATGCGCTGAGTCTGGCTTGGGGCGAGGTGAGGGCTTGCAGATCTTAGACAGGATTGATTCCTGATAAACGCAGACGGTTGCCGGGCCGCGATCGAAGAGGCGCGCGCCTTGCTGCTTCAGCTTGAACAAAAGTCTGACGCGCTCACACATGTCATCGACGACTTTCTGCTCGATCTGATGAGGCTGGCTTTCATTGTTGAATGTTATGGACACGGCTTTGAACTTTTGGCGTGAACGCTTGCCCGTAGAAGACTGGCAAAGGTCAGGGTCTTGTCGGGGCGGTGGACTCCGCCAGGGGAGAAATGACACCCAAAGCCGGATGGCTGACGCGACGGTCGCCCCGCGTTCCGCACAGTGACGAAGGTAACGGTACGGCTCTTCGGCAGATGGCGCATCCCTCATGGTAGCGTCTGGCCGTTCCCTCTGATGCCTCGGCCTCCCACACCTATCCGAACAGGCCCGATCCTGGAGGGTCCTCGAAGTGGGCATGAGGGCGATAGGCCGCGTGGTTGGGGTACCAAGCGTAGGCGCGGTATTGGGCTGGAAATTGGCGACGCGACGAAGAAGTCCGAGATCAACTCGTGCAATGGCAATTCCTAACACCGTGGACGTGTTGGAGCAGCCTCATCCTCCTAGTCAGGAACGTCATCAAGGTTATAGGATTGATGCGCGGCGAACCCTCGGAACTCAGGATCATGTTGACATCGCTGTTCGACAGAGCCGACTTCGCGCAAGGAAGCCACATCGTTTCGGAATTGCTTATCGCATGGTCTATCGTCGGCCTAGTCAAACCCTTGGCGCGGCGAGGAAGCGGCGGTCGTCGGCGTGATGCATGACGGGAGTCGGCGGCGCCTCACCATAGGCGAAATGCAGGAACCAAAGGAAAGGACCACCTGCATGGAATTGCGAACCGCGTCCTCGGCGTCTGAGCCGCGACCCTTGCCAACGATCACTCAACCCGCGACGTAGAGCTTCAACCCAGCCTTGGACACGCGAACCGCGCTACCATCGTTGCAGAGGAGCCGTCCACCAGATGGTTGCACTTGTAGTCCGCACGCCTTTGGTCGACATTGCGGACTGGCTCTGGCCACCGGCAAGGTTGAAGAGTGTTCCGTTGTTGCAGTCGTACTTGGCGTACGTGAACCAGATGCCTGAGCACGCGGTCGCGTTTCAGGGTTGATCTACTCGTAAAAAGGAATTGTCTTAGGCGGAAGGCCGCACTTAATACCGCTATCCTATTGGCGCCCCATCGGGTTCCCGGATTGAGCAAGTCCGGATCACTATTTTATGCCGCTGCCAGCGTTGTGTCGGCCATGTGCACGCGCGCTGCCGCTGCCAGCAGGTCGGTCTGGGTGATCAGCCCAATAATGCGTCGCTCGGTGTCGACGATGACCACGGCATGGCTGCGGCCGTCGGTGAGCACCGGCAGCAGGCTCATCGCCGGCGTATCGGGAGAGGCGGTGCTAGCCTTCGACATCACAGCCCTCACCGTGTCGGTCGCCTTCGTCAGCTCGCGCAGGCCAACTACACCGACCAGCCCGCCCTCGGCGTCGGTCACCGGCAGCGTCCGGATGTTGTGATCGAGCAGCAAATGCCGCGCCTGGTCGGCAGGCGCATGTTCATCGACCGAAATCACATCGCGCGACATGATGTCCTCGCACAGCAGGGTCCGGTGGGAGCGCACCATCGCCTGCAACTCGACCTGCCGTAGCAGCCGCTCAAGATCGTTGCGGTCGATATCGAAGGCTTCCTCCAGCGCGCCGAGCGCGGCATCGACATCCTCGGGCTGGAAGCCGACCCGCTCCCGCGCCGGCGGATCGATGGTTCCATGCGCGCTTTTAAAGGCGGGGGCCGCCACATGCGGATAGTTGCGCCGCGACAGTTTATGGATGCCGTAGCCGAGTGCGACCAACACGATCGAGTTCAGCGCTACCGGAACGAAGGGAAACAGCAAGCCCGAGCTGAAGACGGCCGGTCCGCCGAACACCGCGGTTAAGGCGGCGGCGCCACCCGGCGGATGCAGGCAGCGCGTGAACGACATGGCGGCGATGGCCAGCGCCACCGCAATGCCGGTAGCAAGGACGGGTTCATGCACGAAATGCGCCACGATCACCCCGACCAGCGCCGAAATCGTATTGCCACCGATAATCGACCAAGGTTGCGCGAGCGGGCTTGAAGGCACGGCAAAGAGCAGCACGGCCGATGCTCCCATTGGAGCAACCAGCAGTGCGACATGTGGGCCAGACCCGTTCGCCAGCGCACTGATCACGCCAGTCAATGCGATGCCGATCATGGCCCCGATGCAGGCGAGCAGCCGCTCGCGCAGCGTTGCACCGGCAAGGATCGGAACAAAGAGACGAAACGCCATGGCATACCCTTGGGCGAGTGGTCGGAACTCCGCGGTCCGCAATGCAGGCAAAGCCACAGATTTGGAAGTTAAGCCAATTCGGAATGCCGGCTCACGGGGGAATACTTTTGCGCGAAACGGCCATTGCCAAATGGGTGCAGACATTTTGATCAGCCAGAGGAGGCGGACGGCACGCTGATCCGCTCGAGCGCAGCTAGAGGCCAAGGGCTGCCGTGCCGCGGGCAGCCGGAAATGGGGATGGTCGGAGGTCGAGCTGGGATGGACACTAAGGAATTCAGAGGCTTCGAAAAGCGTGCTGACAATGTGGCATGGCAAGACAAATCAGGCCCTTGTCGCTCCACTTCCGAGGCGAACTCCAGCGGAGTACAGCTTCTAGCGGTGCTTGGTCTGCCTGTCCTTGCCACCATCGGATTCGTTGGCGTCATGCTGAAACGTCCACCTGTAGCCGCTGAGAAGAACGACTGCCGCCAGTGCCGTCGTGGAACCGCTATATGACGGCGGCTTGGTTACAGAGCCGGCTCGTGTCGATCGGGCGGGGGAGCCTGATGTGACGTACATGGTCCAGAAAGTGGCCAATGAAGGTGCTGGCATCGTCAACGTGATCAGGTCACGTAATAGCGGTAATACAACCGCGACCACGAGCCTCTCAGGCGTTCGATGAGGCGGGAAAATCCGATCACCAGACCAAACGCGTTTCCGCCACACTGCCACACACGAAACCGATCAGGTCACGTTCCAGGCTCGCCAGAAGATTGGAGCCAAGGCCACCTCGGCTGAACTCTGCCATGCCGCGGCCGCCACCTCTTCCAGCCGCGGTAGAAAACGTGGGTCAGCAGCGCCGGCATGGGCGAGCAACTCCCAAATCGCGAGCAGCGCCATCGACACCGCAAGCGGCCGCATATGTCGGCCGATGAAGCGGAAGGCCGGCGGTGCGATGGAAGCGCCGTGCGACAGCCTATCCCGACCTGCAATCGTGATCAGGCTGATCGTGGGGTCTCCGGACGCCAGCGTTGCAGATAGTTTTCGGCAATCGTGAGCAGGCCGTGGATCACCAATTCGGTCAGGCCGACCACGATCATGGCCGAAAGAACGAGTTCAAATTGAAAGAGCTGACGACCATAGGCCATCAGGTAATCGGAGCCCATCGAACGATGCGATGAGTTCTACCGCAACCAGGGTCTGCCAGCCGTTGGCAAGGCCTTCTCGCAGCCCTGTAAAGATCCACGGCACGGCGGAAGGCAGCACGATCATCGTGAGTTTCGACCAGCGGCTGAACGAAAGGACACGGCCAGACCCGTCTCACGACGACGCCGTTGCGCTTCGCCGCCATCAGCTGGGTAGAGGACTTGCACCTCCAAGCTGTCGATCATGCTCGGCACACAAAAAAGGGCGGCATTGCTGCCGCCCTTTCCGCTGTAGGTTGATAGGGGGCTGGATTAGAAATCCATACCGCCCATGCCGCCCATGCCACCGCCGGGCATACCAGCCGGCATGCCGCCGCCAGCCGACTCCTTCTTCGGAGCCTCGGCGATCATAGCTTCGGTGGTGACGAGCAGGCCGGCGACCGAGGCCGCGTCCTGCAGAGCCGTGCGCACAACCTTGACCGGATCGACGATACCCATGGCGATCATGTCGCCATATTCGCCGGTCTGGGCGTTGAAGCCGAAGGTCGCGCCCTTGTTCTCAAGGATCTTGCCGGCAACGATCGATGCTTCCGCACCGGCGTTGGCCGCGATCTGGCGGGCCGGAGCCTGCAGCGCGCGACGCACGATTGCGATGCCCGCGGTCTGGTCGGAGTTAGCGCCGGTGACGGTGATGGCCAGCGAAGCGCGCAGCAGGGCGACGCCGCCGCCGGGAACGATGCCTTCTTCGACGGCCGCACGGGTCGCGTTGAGGGCGTCATCGACGCGGTCCTTCTTTTCCTTGACTTCCACTTCGGTCGCACCGCCGACGCGGATCACGGCAACGCCGCCCGCCAGCTTGGCGAGACGTTCCTGCAGCTTCTCCTTGTCGTAGTCCGAGGTGGTCTCCTCGATCTGCTGCT
>NZ_JAMYOE010000048.1:0-33445 GCF_040319695.1 Mesorhizobium sp. M0898
TCAACCCCGGTCGTGACATGATGCAGCTCCGGCGAGACGCCAAGGCTGGCAGGCCTATATCGCCGGATATCTTGAGCCGAGCCGAAGAAGTCGATCCGTCCGATATTTACCTCGCAACTGGCTAATCGTGACAATCGGAGTTACCTGTGACAACAGTAGCAAATAAAATAGATACGGCACCGCAGACTTATAAATGGATAACTCTTTGCCCTCTTTCCGACCTTCAAGAGGAGACTGTAACCCCCTTCGAAATCGACGACAACCGAATTGCCATCTATTTGATCGGCGGCAAAGTACACGTGACCGATAACGTTTGTTCACACGCATACGCTCTCCTTTCCGACGGCTGGCTGGAAGGGACTCTCATCGAGTGCCCTTTGCATGGTGCTCAATTTGAGATCACCTCCGGGGAAGTGGTTCAAGGCCCGGCTGACTGCCCAATCACCGTGTTCAAGACGAAGGTGGAAGACGGCCAGGTCCTGGTGCGACTTCCCGTAGAGTGAACAAAGCAGTTTCTGCTTAGCTTTCAGCAGCGCGGAACACCATCGATGGCAACCCAACAGGTCGCCAGCAATCTCGCGATGGGCGAGGCACCAAGATCCCTGCTCGAAGCGTGGCGTGGACACAGTGTTCGGCATCTCCGAGTCCATACGGTCGAACTCTATGGTGGGTTGACACCGTCCAAGATACGCCGCGGCGAGCAGAGCGGGCGTCAGGGCCGACCACTATGCGCGGGTTTTCCGGCAGCGTTGCCTACGGTTGCTATCCAGGCAGTCAGCTTGAAGAATCACCACGCGTGCCATTGCGAATAAGCTCTCGAGTCGGACGCCCCCATTTTTCTCAGACGAAGAATGTCGGATTCGGCGCACCGAGGTTGTTGGACACCGGCGTGCTCGCTGGACGAAGGCAAACAATGGATTAGGGCAGAGACCTTCCATCTCTACAAGTGTGCGGAGCTCGACAGTAGCCCCTCGTATCACTCTAGAGCCGCAGCACGTGATTGCCGCTGCGAAAGCGTAGCGTAGCAGAGTCATGCGCGCCAGCGCTCGGAACAACTATCCGTAGCCTGGCCCACTGGCTCACCTATGGCGCGAGCGCCGTCAGATACGGCGACTCGCAACGCTTCGCCGGCGTCATAAGAACTGCACGAACTCCGAGTTTTGGAGCAGGCTAGCCAAGACGCTTACGCCGGCAACGGCAAACACGGTCTCGAATATCCCGTTCATAGTGGCGACCGCCCGGCCGCTGGCCACGCAGTTCTTCGGCCAGCGTGCATAAGCAGCAATACGCAGGCTGGCGTGGACAGACAAAGATCACCATTACTCCGCACACTACACCCATTGCCAGCGAATGTTGTTGAGCTCGATAGAAGCGGAGCAGAAACGCCCCATTCCCGTGGCTCGAGTTATCAAATGTGCTTTCATGAGGTGCTCGAGTGACCCCTTTTGTTGTTGCTGAAGAAAAAGGGGCATCCTTGGTTCGCGCGTTTCAGCGCGCCGTCAAAAAAGATGGACCTGTTTCACGAATGAGGGACAGCTGGGCGGCAACTATCGTTGGACAGAGCTATAAACGGAACCGTTCAATATTGCAGTACGGGAGAGATCGGCACGCTGCCGACACCCCAGGAGCAAACCCCAAGGAAACACTCAGGTACAAGCGACCGTCCTGCCGAACAATCTGGAGAGAGACGCCGTCAGCGTCCACCGAAGGGAAAGCCGGGCCGCCCCGGTTAACTCTCTACAGGGAATAGATTTGGGGAAGGAAACACGGACCGACTGACCCGAACCCGTTGTCCTGTCTGGAGACTGAAATGCCTAAGATTGTTGTGATTGGTGCCGGCATTACCGGCGTGTCGACAGCCTATGCCCTATTGGAACAGGGGTATGAGGTCACAGCGCTAGAGCGTCAGCGCTATGCCGCAATGGAGACCTCATTTGCAAACGGCGGCCAGCTGTCGGCGAGCAATGCGGAAGTCTGGAACCACTGGTCGACGATCTTAAAGGGCATCAAGTGGATGGCAAGGCGCGACGCGCCACTCCTCATGAACCCCGCGCCGACATGGCACAAATATAGCTGGCTTGCGGAATTTGTATCCCATATCGCCAAGTATCGCGAGAACACTGTCGCTACCACCCGGCTGGCGATAGCGGCGCGCAGGCACATGTTTGAGATCGCTGAGCGTGAGGGTATCGATTTCGATCACGTTCGCCGGGGAATCCTTCATGTCTATTGGGATAAGACGGGCTTCGACCACGCTACGAAAGTCAATCAACTCCTCGTCGAAGGAGGCCTGGACAGGCGGCCGGTCACAGTGAGCGAGATCGCTTCCATAGAGCCGTCATTGCGGGGCGCTTTCTATGGGGGGTTCTACACACCTTCGGACTCAACAGGCGACATCCACAAGTACACCACCGGGTTAGCCCGCGCGTGCGAACGGCGTGGTGGAAGTTTTCACTATGACGCGTCGGTGACAAAGATTGAGCGACGCGGCCGGTTCAGGCTGACCTACTCTAACCATGCTTCCCCGGCTCAGGTTATCGAGGCCGACGCGATCGTCGTTTGCGCGGGCTCGAATAGCCGTGACTTCGCGGCGATGTTGGGGGATCGCCTCAACATTTATCCCGTCAAGGGCTACTCAATCACGGTCCAACTGGAAGACAACGCGGCCCAGGAAGCCGCTCCTTGGGTGAGCATTCTCGATGACCGTGCCAAAATCGTCACCAGCCGGCTTGGTGAAGCGCGCTTCCGAGTGGCCGGGACCGCGGAGTTCAATGGCCAGAACCGTGACATAAGGGAAGACCGCGTAAGGCCTCTGGTAGACTGGACGCGGCAGCTGTTCCCGGGCGTCAACACGAACCGCATCGTGCCGTGGGCTGGCCTCCGTCCAATGATGCCGAACATGATGCCGCGTGTCGGCAAAGGTAAGGCACCGGGCGTCTACTATAACACCGGGCACGGGCACCTTGGCTGGACACTATCTGCCGCGACATCAGCCATGTTGGCTGAGACCGTCGCAAAGGATCTTCCTGTCCTCGATCATCTGGCGGCATAAGGGAGGATAAGGTGGACATTCAGCAGTTAAACGCCGGCCGCATCGAAGCCGCGGGGCTGAAGATCGACAGGAACCTCTACGACTTCGTGGTGGACGAGGCGCTGCCGGGAACCGGCATCCGAAAGTCGGAATTTTGGGCGGTCTTTTCGGCCATCGTGCACGATCTTGCACCCACAAACCGGGCATTGCTGCGCAAGCGCGACGAGATCCAAGAGGCCATAGACAAGTGGCATCGCCGCCACGGCTCCCATGCCGATCTGCAATCCTACAAGGCTATCCTCGAGGAGATCGGTTATCTCGTGAAGGAAGGACCGGACTTCCGAGTCGCCACAGCCAATGTGGACCCGGAGATCGCCACGATTGCCGGACCGCAGCTCGTTGTGCCGGTGATGAACGCGCGCTACGCCCTGAACGCGGCCAATGCGCGATGGGGCTCGCTCTACGATGCGCTCTACGGCACCGACGCCGTTTCAGAGGCGCAAGGCGCCGAGCGCGGGCCGCGCTACAATCCCGCGCGCGGCGAGCGGGTCATCGGCTGGGCGCGCAAGCTGCTGGACGATGCCGTGCCGCTCGCCGGAGCAAGCTGGAGCGACGCCCGCAGCTTTTCCGTCGAGCAAGCGGTGCTGCGCATCAAGACCGCGCATGGCGGCATGATCGGCCTGAAGCGGCCGGATCAGTTTGCCGGCTATCTCGGCGCGCCGCATAAGCCCACGCACTTCCTGCTGCGCAACAACGGCATCCATATCGAGGTGCGGATCGACCCGACGTCTGCCATCGGCCAGTCGGACGTTGCCGATATTTCGGACGTCTGGCTGGAATCGGCGATCACAACGATCATGGATTGCGAGGACTCGGTCGCGGCTGTCGACGCCGAGGACAAGATGATGGTTTATCGAAACTGGCTGGGCCTGATGAACGGCGACCTGTTGGAGGAGATTTCCAAGGGAGGGAAGACCTTTGTACGCAGCCTCAACCCCGACAGAGAGTTCATCGCGCCCGACGGATCAATCTTTCGCCTGCGCGCCCGCGCGCTGATGCTTGTGAGAAATGTCGGGCACGTGATGACCAGTCCGGCGATCCTCGACCGCGACGGCAATGAGGTGCCGGAAGGCATCATGGATGCCATGATCACGGCGATGATCGCGCTGCACGATGTTGGACTGAATGGCCGGCGGGCAAATTCGCCAGCGGGCTCAGTCTATATCGTGAAGCCGAAGATGCACGGACCCGAGGAGGTCGCCTTCGCGGTCGAGCTCTTCCGCCGTGTCGAGCTGGCGCTTGGGCTTGCGGCCAACACGCTAAAAATGGGTATCATGGACGAGGAGCGGCGCACCACGGTGAACCTCAAGGAGTGCATCCGCGCCGCCCGCGAACGCGTGGTGTTCATCAACACCGGCTTCCTGGACCGTACCGGCGACGAGATCCACACTTCCATGGAAGCGGGGCCGATGATCCGCAAGGGCGACATGAAGCAGTCGACCTGGATCGCGGCCTACGAGAACTGGAATGTGGACGTCGGCCTGGCCTGCGGGCTCTCGGGGCGCGCTCAAATCGGCAAGGGCATGTGGGCGATGCCCGACCTGATGGCGGCCATGCTGGAGCAGAAGATCGGGCATCCGAAGGCTGGCGCCAACACGGCGTGGGTGCCGTCGCCGACGGCGGCGACTCTCCACGCCACGCACTATCACCGCGTCGATGTACATGCGGTGCAGGAGAGCCTGAAGAGCCGTCCGCACGCCAGTCTGGACAATATCCTTTCCATCCCGGTAGCGGTGCGGCCCAATTGGGCACCGGAAGATATGCAGAAGGAGCTCGACAACAACTGCCAGGGCATCCTCGGCTATGTTGTGCGCTGGATCGACCAGGGCGTCGGCTGCTCCAAGGTGCCCGACATCGACGACGTCGCGCTGATGGAGGACCGCGCCACACTGCGTATTTCTTCGCAACACATCGCGAACTGGCTGCATCACGGGGTTTGCGCGCGCGACCAGGTAATGGAGACCTTGAAGCGCATGGCTGCGGTCGTCGATCAGCAGAACGCCGGCGACCCGCTCTACCGGCCGATGGCATCGGACTTCGACACTTCTATCGCGTTCGCTGCGGCGAGGGATCTGATCTTCAAGGGGCGCAAGCAGGCGAGCGGGTATACGGAGCCAGTGCTGCATGCCAGGAGGCGGGAGTTAAAGGCGAGCCTCAACCGATCCAGCCAAGAGCAAACGATGAATATGAATGCGATTAACTCGCCCTCGCCAGTCAACGCCACTGATTGAAGCCGCACTCTCTAGGGCAAAGGACGAAGGCTAAGCCCTTGAGCGTCGCCGTCAGGTGCGCAGGCGGTCATCTGGATGCTGAGAAGCAGGATGGTGCCTCAACACTGCGCTTCGAGAATGCGGCGGCAAGGCCCGTTGGCTGGCGGCGTTGGATCACGTCACCTCGACGGACTGCGGCCGAGCCGCTGTCTTATTGGTCGGGCTCAACGCAGCGTCGAGCGGCTGCATCGTGCCATCCCGCAACGCGTTCTTGGACCGCATCCCGGTGGAACGCTGCTGCATCGCGCAGAGGCCGACGATATTTCACACTACGCCCGTTTTTGCGGCACGCATTTCAGCAGCCGACGCAATTTTGGCGCAAGCGCCCCTTCACCACGGATTAATGTTGGGATGTGGTCTCCCGGCGAGATCATTCGACTAGAGAATTGAGAGGCCTGCCGCTTTCTCAAAATCGGCGAGCCACAACATGAAAACCGATGTCCCGATTCGGCCTCCTGGAAGCGCGGGTTTCGCCGCGGCCTTGCTCGTGCTTGCCGCCGCCTTTGGTGCGAGTCTGCCCTCGGGCTGGTCATCCTATCTTGACAGCACTCCACAATGAAACAGAGGCCCCGCATGTCCAGAAATACTATCACCCGTGTACGCGCCAAGGGCGATGCCTTCTCCATAGGCTTCGCGCTCGGGCGGGCCAGCGCGTCCGGCTTCAGCGAAGGGGTCCTGCGCACAGAATATTATCGGGCGCTGAACGCACGCTGGCGCGGATCCGACTATCTGAAGACATTGGAATCCGCGGCGCGCGCCGCGTATCCGCGCTATGTGCGCGAGATCGAGGGGATCGCCCAGGGTGCAGGGCAGGATTTTGAAGACGTCTTCCTTTGGAACTGCCGTGGCGACCTACGTCTACCCGAAGGCATCTCCCCGGCAACGAAAGCTCTCGCTGCCACAGGCTGCACCTCGCTCATGATCCCCGGGGAAGGTGATGGCCCGGCGATTATTGCCCACAATGACGACGGCGCGGCAGAAATTCTCGGCGCCTGTCTCTGGGTCGAAGTCGAGCCGGATGAGGGCCCGGCATGGAGTTGCTTCATGTACCCCGGCATGGTGCAGGGGCACACGTTCGGACTGAACGAGGCTGGGATCGTCCAGACCGTCAACAATATCAGCGCCCACGATCTTCAGCCTGGCGTGCCTCGGCAGATCATCTGCCGCGCGATCCTCGATGCGAGAAGTCTTGACGAAGCGGTAGGCATCCTGAAGCGCAAGGACCGCGCGAGTGGCTTCCATCACAATCTCGGCGAGGCGAAGACACGCCGGCTCCTCTCGGTCGAGGCGCCCGCCTCCGGTTTTGCTGGTCGAGAGGTCGCTTCGCCCCGAGCCCATGCCAACCACCTGCTCTTCAGTGAATTCGACGGGCTGGAGCAGACGATTACCCAGTCATCTCGTAACCGGCAGGAAACGGCAGACCGGATGATTGCGGAAGGTGCGCTCGTGGGTGGCGCGGAGGCGGTGCTCTTCGAAGAGAGCGCCCCGATCTACCGCGACACAGACCGGAAATGCGACGACAACATCCATACCCTCGCTACGGGCGTCTTCGCGCTTTTCCCTGATCGCATCGAATGGCGCGTGCACGCCGCGCCAGACGAGCGCGACGCACTCAGCGGAACGATGCGCGTCGCCTGATCCACTCTGGCTGCTCCAGTCTAAGTGTTCTAACTCGAGGGTGACCCTCTGGCCACTGCTGGCGCGACGTCTGAAGGAGCAGGGTCTGGCCGTTCGCATTCTCAAGTGTGCTCATTTTAACGGGGGGCTTTGCGGTGCCGTGGGCTCCCTTGACGGGTCCTGTGGACGGCAGTTGATTTTCGCCACCTGCAAGTGGATATTGATTTTCGCATTTCAATCTTTAGGGCAAAATGCAATGAATGTGGCGCAGCTCACGACGATAATTGAAATTGCAATCACTGCAGACATGATTCCATGGATGACCTAGATCGAAGGATCCTGACGGCTCTACAGAAGAACAATCGGCTTTCCTTTGCCGAACTGGCGGAATTGGTTGGTTCTTCGGCTGCGTCGTGCATGCGACGAGTGAACAAGCTGCGTGAGGATGGCGTGATTGTTGCGGACATCTCGCTGGTGGATCCCAAGGCTCTTGGCAAATCGCTTACCGTTGTGGTCACGGTAGAGCTTGATCGTGAGCGTCTTGACCTTGTCGATGAATTCAAGCGCGCGATGCGCGCGGCCAAAGAGGTTACCCAGTGCTACATGGTTACGGGCGACGCCGATTTTGTGCTGATTGTCGCCGTTGAGGACGTCGAAGCCTTTGACGTTTTCGTCAAGACGAAGCTATACACTAACCCCAATGTCCGAAAATTCCGGAGCATGATTTCGCTTGATCGTGTCAAGTTCGAACCTCGGGTTATGACGTAGTGTCGGGTGGGTCGCGGTTAAACCGTCAATCTAAGCGGTTTTTTGAAACCACCATTGCGCGTCCAGCATCAAATTGAGCTTTTTCGCCTAATCAATTGTGCAATCTAGAGGGATACAATCGATCCTGCGACAGGACGGCGTGAGTAGCCAACCCTTCGACGTGGGGAAAGCAAAGTATACCAGTTTAAAGAAAGAAGAATGGCGCCCGCTATGACACAGCTTTCATCTGCGCTTCCAGCTATCGACGCGCATTACGTCGATCGACGGAGCTATCCGCACGGGATTGCGTTCATGGACGGGCAATACCTGCCGATGTCCGAGGCCAAGATCTCCGTACTTGATTGGGGTTTCCTGCATTCCGACGCAACCTACGACACGGTGCATGTCTGGAATGGCAGGTTCTTCCGGTTGGATTTGCATCTTGACCGTTTTTTTGGGGGCATTGAACGGCTGCGAATGAAGCTTCCCTACGATCGCGAAAAAATCGCTTCGATCCTTGAAGATTGCGTCGTTCTATCGGGCCACAAGTCGGCGTACGTAGAGATGATTTGCACGCGCGGTTCCTCGCCGACCTTCAGCCGCGATCCCCGCCAGGCTGAGAACCGCTTCATCGCGTTTGCTGTCCCATTTGGATCGGTCGCCAACAAGGAACAGCAGGAAAGAGGCTTGCACGTCGCGATCAGCGAGACTGTTCGCATTCCGCCCAAATCGATCGATCCCGCGATCAAGAACTATCATTGGCTCGATCTCGTGATGGGCCTGTTTGACGCCTATGACACCGGAGCGGAAACGGCACTGATTCTGGATACCAACGGGCACATCGCGGAGGGCCCTGGCTTCAATGTGTTCGTTGTTAAAGACGGTCTCTTGAGGACACCCGCTTTTGGGGTGTTACCTGGCATCACACGCCGAACTGTGTTCGATCTTTGCGCCGAGATTGGGCTGTCGGCCAAGGCTGTTGATATCAGCCGTGCTGAGATCAAAGCGGCTGACGAGGTGTTCATCACCTCGACTGCCGGCGGCATTATGCCTGTGACGCGCATCGACGATGGCGCGATCTCTAACGGGCGGGTCGGACCCATCACCCGCCGACTGATTGATCTCTACTGGCAAAAGCACGATGATCCCGCATGGTCGACTGCTATTATTTATCCGTGATCAGAAGCCACGCGCAGCAGCTTGGCGGACTCGTTCGCGGAGCTCTCACTGCTCCCGGATGAAGTGGGCCGTTCGGCGGTTGTCCTCCTCGATTTGGCTTGCGACCCACATACCTCCTTGCACCGCTTCGCCATCAGCTAGGCGCTCGCTTCGCGATGGTGCGGCGAATGTTGCGGTACCAGGATGCATACCTGAAAAGGTGACTGGAGCGTCGCTTTTTCCTGAGTGCTGCCGGTTTGCTCGTGGTCACAAATCTCTGTTGGTTATGACGACCGCGGCGCTGGCTACTTTCGCGACGAAGCGGTTACAACTCGAGTTGAGCATGTCGGTTGCGTAGGCCGTCTTCCATACCATTCCTGCGGAGGTGCCGATGAAGAATGCATTCATTGCCCATTTGTCGGCGGAACTGGCTGTTTTGAAGTCCGCGGGACTCTACAAGTCCGAACGGGTGATCACCTCGATGCAGTCCGCCGAAATCCAGGTTGCCGGTCAGAGAGTGTTGAATTTCTGCGGTAACAACTATCTCGGCCTTGCCGACAGCGAGGAACTTCGCGAGGCAGCCAAGGTCGCGCTCGATCGCTACGGTTACGGTATGGCTTCGGTGCGCTTCATCTGCGGCACGCAGGAGGAGCACAAGCAGCTCGAGACGCGGATCTCGTCCTTCCTCGGCATGGAGGAGACGATCCTCTACGGCTCGTGTTTTGACGCCAATGGCGGGCTGTTCGAGACGCTGCTTTCCGAAGAGGACGCCGTCATTTCCGATGCGCTCAACCATGCCTCAATCATCGACGGCGTGCGGCTGTCAAAGGCAAAGCGATTCCGCTACGCCAACAACGACATGACGGCGTTGGAAGAAGAATTGAAGAAGGCGGAAGGCAGCCGCTTCAAGCTGATCGCCAGCGACGGCGTGTTCTCCATGGACGGCATCATCGCCAACCTTCGGGGCATCTGCGATCTGGCGGAAAAATACAATGCCATGGTGATGGTCGACGATAGCCACGCAGTGGGCTTCGTCGGCAAAAACGGCCGCGGTTCGGCCGAGCATTGTGGCGTCGAGGGCAGGGTGGACATCATCACGGGAACGCTTGGCAAGGCGCTCGGCGGCGCCTCTGGCGGCTATACCAGCGGCAAGAGACAGGTGGTGGACTGGCTGCGACAGCGCTCGCGCCCCTATCTGTTCTCCAACACGCTCATGCCGGCGATCGCCGCTGCCTCGCTTAAGGTATTGGAGCTGATTGCCGATGGCGACGAGTTGCGTCGGCGCCTATTTGGCAATGCAGAGCGTTTCCGGTCGAAAATGGGCCAGCTCGGCTTTACGCTGGCCGGCGCCGACCACCCGATCATCCCGGTGATGCTGGGCGACGCGGCATCAGCGCAGGAGATGGCAACCCGCATGCTGAAGCTCGGCATCTATGTAATCGGTTTTTCCTTCCCCGTGGTGCCGAAAGGCCAGGCGCGCATCCGCACGCAAATGTCGGCCGCGCATTCGACCGAGGATATCGACCGGGCGGTGGAGGCCTTTAGGCAGGTAGGCAGGGAATTGGGGGCCATCTGATGTTGAATATGGCTGAGCGCGTTTATGGCGCGCAAGGCTCATATTTTGGACCCCGCGGGGGGGAAGGAATATTTTCGATCATGTCTGTCGCCGCATTGTTACATCCATGGGGGCAAGGCCATTTTGGCTCAAGATCGTCCCGGCCAAGGGGTAGCCCAACTGTCGAGCTGCGACGGAGACCACTTCGGATGGCCTGTGTGCCACACAGATCGAATAGGATAGTGTGGTACTCCCGTAAAGGTGCATGTGCCTGTTCTTCGGCCTGGACGATGCCAGTAGCAGCATTGCCGGATGGCGAGAGGACTTCAATCCTGTTTCATAACACCCTTTGCGCTCCAGATGATGC
Source organism: Mesorhizobium sp. M0898 (assembly GCF_040319695.1). Taxonomy (NCBI): domain Bacteria; kingdom Pseudomonadati; phylum Pseudomonadota; class Alphaproteobacteria; order Hyphomicrobiales; family Phyllobacteriaceae; genus Mesorhizobium; species Mesorhizobium sp. M0898. The sequence goes on from NZ_JAMYOE010000048.1 coordinate 10,806, forward strand.
GGCCCAATCTTCTCATGCATCATGATCCGCACCCTGCCGTATTGCGGCACCCTCGCCGTCGACGTTTCCAAGCATCAGCTTCGTCACTGTCGGGGCGCGTCGGCCGGCAGCGCCTGGCATTGCGGCGTCTGCACCGTGTCGGCGCCGTTCGGCTTCGAGAACAGATCGAACTGTATATCGGGGGCTGGGCGCGGCATGGACATCTCCCCGATACGCGTGACAGCCCAATGCTGCGCCCATCTCCGGCGATTCCGATACACCCCTCGTGTCGTGGAGCAGTTTTGCCAGGGTGCCCAGCGCGGAAGCTCGCGCTCCGGGCTGGTTCCGTGGGTATTCCGTCGCCGCGTTGTTCAAAACCGCAAGGCCTTCATTCCTCACTCGGTTACCAGACTCCGACAGCCTATGCCGATGTCATCACCGCAACGGGCTTCGACGCTGTGCTTGTGGAAGGCGAATACAATCGACGCAGAAGAAATCCGTTGTGGCATCGGCCTTCCTTGTGGGCAAGAACCTGGCAGCCTGGCCGGAAGCGTGATCTCCGCGACACCTTCATCGCCCACCGTCTGCGCCGGAAGATAAGCTTCCGCGCCAAAGAGCCCGAGATATTTCATATCCCGCCGCTCTGTGGGGTCTCTATTTCAGCAGTCGCTGCATTTTGGCGAAAATTGTGCTTGGCCCGGTGCTACCAATCCAACTGCTCCATCGATCAGTCGCTTGTTGAAAACGACAAGAAATCCTTGGCTGATGGCGCCCGCCAAGCTCAAAAACCGCGCGACTCAATCGCGCCTAGAACTCGAAAGGGGAACAGGAACATGGCAATTTCTCGACGCAACCTCATTAAAATGAGCATGGCTGCCGGAGCGGCCTTATCAAGCCCGTCGATCCTGCGGGCGCAAACAACCCGAAGCGACGCGCTAACAGTCCGTTTTGCCACGGGTGATCTCACCGTTTTCGATCCGATCTTTACGACGACTGACCCCACCCAAGCTCATGGCCTTGCCATCTACGATACCCTGTTCGCGCTGGACTCTGGGCTGAAGCCTCAGCCGCAAATGGTAGCGAAATGGGGCGTTTCTGACGATAAGAAGACCTATACCTTTGAGCTTCGCGATGGACTGAGCTGGCACGATGGTACGCCTGTCACCGCGGCCGACTGCGTGGCCTCGATCCGCCGCTGGGGACAGGCAGCTACCGGCGGACAACTGCTCATGGAGCGGGCCCAGGATATTTCGAACAAGGACGACAAGAGCTTCACGATTGCACTCAAGGAACCTCTAGGAATATTGATTGATATGCTGGGGGGACTCGCTGCTCCAGTTCCGTTCATTATGCGTGAAAAGGATGCGGGCCGCCCCGCAACCGAGCAAGTGACCACGAACATTGGGTCGGGACCGTTCAAGTTTAATGAAGCCCTTGCCAAGCCAGGCGCGAGCTTCACCTATGAGAGAAATGAAAAGTACGTACCGCGTGGCGAGCCGTCTGACGGACTCGCCGGCGGGAAGATCGTCAAGGTCGATCGCGTCATTTGGAACAATATCGCCGATCAGCAGACCGCATTAGCGGCGTTGCAGGCAGGTGAGGTCGATCTACAAATAAATCCGCCTGCTGATCTTTTCTCTGTAATTGAGAGCGATCCTAGTCTCGCGCTGCAAGTTCTAAATAAGTCGGGCAACGACCTGTGTCTGCGCATGAATCATCTACAGAAACCCTTCGATAACGTGAAGGCACGTCAAGCCATTCTTCACCTCATCGATCAGGAAGCATTTTTGCGCGTTATGGCTCCCGATCCGAGGTTCGGCCGTCCCGTCACTTCGATTTTCGGGAACAGCACGCCTTATTCCAACGACGAAAACACTGGCTGGTTCAAGAAAGGCGGCGACCCGGAAAAGGCCAAGCAACTGTTCAAGGAGGCGGGATACGCCGGCGAAAAGGTCGTCATCCTCGATCCGACGAGCTGGGCGCAAGCCCATGCCGCATCCCAACTTTTGGCGACCATGCTGCAAAAGATCGGTATCAATGCCGAACTTGCACCGAGCGACTGGGGCGGGATTGTCGCTCGCCGGGGCAACAAAGGTCCGGTTGAGAACGGCGGCTGGAGCATTTTCATCACGGACGATCCTGACTACGTTCAAGGCGATCCGATTTCCGCCGTCTTTCCCAATGCTAGCGGGGAAAAGGCCTGGTTCGGATGGCCTAAGAGCGACGAGTATGAAGCACTTCGAGCCAAGTGGCCGGATGTGGCGACCCTCGAGGAACGGAAGGCCTTGGCCCGCCACATGCAACGTGTTTGGTGGGATTTCGTCGGCGATGTCAGACTAGGCCAGATTGTGAGCCCAATTGCGCGTCGCAAGACGCTAACTGGCCTCATCGAGGTACCGGTGATATTTTTCCCGATGTGGAACATGCAGAAAGCCTCCGCTTAATGGTAGCGTACATCCTGCGTAGAATGGTTTCGACCATCGCCGTCATGGCGATGGTCGGGATCTTTGTTTTCCTGCTTCTCAGGTTGGCGCCCGGAGACCCGGCGGCAATCATGGCCGGCAAGTCGGCCACGGCGGAGATGATCGCCGGCATTCGGGAAAAGCTGGGCCTGAACGATCCTCTGCCAGTTCAATTCATACGCTGGGTGCGCGACATGCTTGGTGGTGATTTCGGCAATTCGATCTTTGCCGGACGACCGGTTCTCGATCTCATCTCGCAGCGGCTGGAACCTACGCTTTCTCTGTCGAGCCTGACGATGATCCTTGCAGTGACGGTCGGGGTCTCCTTCGGCATCCTTGCCGCGTGGCGAACCGGTGGGCTCGTTGACCGCCTCCTCGCGGCCTTTTCGGCACTCGGTTATTCCGTCCCGGTCTTTGTCATCGGCTATTTCTTGATATATTTCTTCGCCATCAGGCAGCACTGGCTACCGGTCCAGGGATATGCGCCGATCAATGGCGGCCCCGGGCCTTGGTTTGTGCATCTGATCCTTCCCACCGTGGCTCTTAGTCTTGCCTACATTGCATTCATTGCCCGGGTTACGCGGGCGAGCATGCTCGAGGTCCTGTCGGAAGACTATATGCGAACGGCCGCCGCCAAGGGCGCTTCGTCCTATGCCATGCTTTTCCACCATGCCTTGAAGAATGCTGGCGTCCCGATCCTGACGGTCATCGGCATAAGCTTCGCCTATCTGATCGGCGGCGTCGTCCTCACTGAAACGGTGTTCAATATTCCGGGTATCGGGCGTCTGGTCGTCGATGCGATCAACAATCGCGACTATCCTATAATCCAGAGCGTGCTCATCCTGACTTCGGGTTTATACGTCCTTATCAACCTCACTGTCGATCTAGCCTACACGCTGATTGATCCCCGTATCCGGTACTGATATGACCCTCATCTCCGCACAAGTTGAAGCCGTGCCGATGGGTCGGCTGCAGTTATCCGATGTTCCGCGTCTGGCAAGGCGGCACCCGTTGGTCCTAGTCGGCGGCGGCCTGTTGGCGCTCCTGATCATTCTGGCGCTCGCTGCCCCATTTTACGCCGGCGATCCGGCAAACATGGATCCGTTCAAGCGTCTCCAGCCGCCTTCCGCCGAGATGTGGTTCGGGAGCGACAATCTGGGCCGCGACGTGTTTGCGCGAACGATCTTCGGTGCCCGCATCTCGCTCCTGGTGGGGCTGCTGTCGGCGGCGAGCGCGGCCGTGGTCGGGCTCCTGATCGGTGTCATCGCAGGTTACAGCCGCAGCTTCGACAATGTCGTCATGCGGGTCATGGACGGCCTGATGTCGATTCCGACGATTCTGCTGGCTATTGCGCTCATTTCTCTGACAGGGCCCGGAATCGGCATCCTCATCGTTGCGATTGCCATCCCCGAGACGCCAGCCGTCGCACGGTTGGTTCGTTCGGTGGTTCTGGGTGTTCGCGAGCGTCCCTACGTGGAGGCCGCGGTCTGCGGCGGGGCGCGCTTGCCCAAGGTGCTGTGGCGGCATATCCTGCCGAGCACCGTTCCGGCGCTGATGGTGCAGGGCGCTACTGTCTGCGCCAGCGCGATCCTGACGGAGGCAGGGCTGAGCTTTCTCGGAGTGGGCGTGCCGCCCGAGATTCCGAGTTGGGGCAACATGATCGCCAGTTCGCGCCTGTATCTCGCCATCGCCCCGTTGACGATCTTCGCCCCGGGCATCTGCCTTGCCGTCACCGTCTTTGCCGTCAATCTGCTTGGGGATGGTTTGCGTGACATGTTCGATCCCCGCTCAAAGCGGAGGCGTTGACATGCTGATGCGAGAATCTGCAGAGGATGATGTGCTTCTCGACGTTCGCGATCTTGAGACGCACTTTTACGGCGAAGAAAGCGTCACCCGTGCCCTGGGCGGCATTAGCTTCCAGGTGAAAAAAGGCGAAACGCTTGGCGTGGTCGGCGAATCGGGATGCGGAAAGAGCGTTACCGCCCTCTCGATCCTTCGCCTGCTGCCGAAGTTGACCGCCAGGACTGTCGGTGGCGAGGTCCGCTTTCACGGATCCGACCTGCTTGAGCTGTCCGATCGGGAAATGCGAAAGATCCGCGGCGACCAGATCGCCATGATCTTCCAGGAGCCGATGACGAGCCTGAACCCCGTGTATACGGTCGGCCACCAGATCGCCGAAGCGGTGCAGATCCACACCAAGGCCTCGCGGTCCGTTGCCATGGCGAAGGCCGAAGAGATGCTTCGTCTCGTCCGCATCGCGGACCCCGAGCGTCGCGTCAACAACTATCCCCATGAAATGTCAGGAGGCATGCGTCAGCGCGCCATGATCGCCATGGCTCTTGCCTGCTCACCGGAACTGTTGATCGCCGATGAGCCGACGACGGCGCTCGATGTCACCATCCAGGCACAGATCCTGCGGCTCATCGTCGATCTGAAGGAGCGCACGGGAACGGCCGTGATGTTCATCACGCATGACCTGGGGGTTGTGGCCGAGACATGCCAACGCGTAATCGTTATGTATGCCGGCCGGATCGTTGAGCAAGCGAGCGTGATAGATCTGTTTGCGCGGCCTGCCCACCCCTACACGCAGGGCCTCATGCGATCGGTGCCTGACCGGCGGCGCGGCCGTCAGCGCCGCCTTCCAGAAATTCCCGGCATTGTCCCAAGTCTGCGCGAGCCCATTGTCGGGTGCAGCTTTGCGCCTCGCTGCCCGTTCGCTATCGACATTTGCCGCGACAAGACGCCCATCCTGCGTGATGTCGGGTCGAGTCACGCCGCAGCTTGCTGGCGCGCCGAAGAGGTGATGGGCGGATGAACGATCCTTTGCTGAAAGTCGAGAATCTGACCAAGCATTATCCGCTTGGTTCAGGTATCTTCAAGAAAAGCATTCCGGTGATCCGGGCGGTGGAGGATGTATCCTTTTCCGTCGAGGCGGGCGAGACGCTTTGCATCGTCGGTGAATCCGGCTGCGGCAAGTCCACCGTGGCGCGGCTCCTGATGCGGCTCGTCGAACCGACTAGTGGGCGCGTTCTGATCGACGGAACCGATATCGCGGGTCTCAAGAAGGACGCGCTTCACGCCTGGCGCCGTCGGATGCAGATGGTCTTCCAGGATCCTTACTCGTCGCTGAACCCGCGCCTTACTGCCGGGCAAATCATTACGGAGCCTGTCGAGAACTTTGAGCGTCTCAGCCGCAAGCAGCGTCAGGCACTTGCCGGGGACCTTCTGCGAAAAGTCGGAATGTCGCCTGAGATGATGCACAGGGTCCCGTCCGAATTGTCTGGGGGTCAGCGCCAGCGGCTCGGCATTGCTCGCGCCCTATCCCTCAACCCCTCGCTCATCATCGCCGACGAAGCGGTCTCAGCCCTTGACGTCTCCGTGCAGGCACAGATCCTGAATCTGCTTCTGGATCTCCAGCAGCAGATGGGCATCGCCTTCGTCTTTATCTCGCATGACTTGGGCGTCGTGGAGCATATCGCGCATCGCGTTGCCGTCATGTATCTTGGGCGGATCGTGGAACTGGCCACAAGCGTGGCGCTATTCGCCAAACCCGTCCATCCCTACACCGAGGCGCTGATTGCGTCAGCACCGGTGCCGGATCCGACGCGGGTTCGGCTGGAGGTACCCGTAGTCGAAGGCGAGGTGCCGAGCCCGATCAATCCGCCGACCGGATGCGCATTTCACCCGCGCTGCCCGCTTGCAGTCGAACGTTGCCGCATCGAGGTCCCACCTTTGGTGCCGATGGCAGACGGTCACGTCGTCGCGTGTCATGTGCGCGCTCCGGCCGCGCGCATTCCGGCACAGCCGGATATGGTGGGCAGCGCTCGACTCGCACCAGTGGTAGAGCCACACGGTTCGGCGTTCTAGGCATCCGAAAAACGCAAATACGGCGATAGCCAAAATCGCATTGTGAAAAGCAGGGGATCATGGCGAGAGAGTCGCACCAGAACTTACACCATCGAACCCATCAGGATGGAGGCTTTGATACCATCGGTTCAATTGCCACAAACGTCGAAGACGGCTTTACAATCGCTGCAGTTGGCGACCTTCTCTACGCGCGGCCCGTAACTAACGGCCATTATCCGGGCTTGGCCGATGTTCTCAAGATATTTCAGGGGCCCGACGTTACTTTCGGCAACTTGGAAACCAACATCTTGGATGTTCAATCCAAAGGATGCCCGCAGGCGGAGTATGGCGGGGCCTATTGCATCAGCCACCCGGAGCTGGGATCTGACTTGAGGGCCATGGGCTTCAACATGGTCAGTCGTGCAAACAACCATACGCTCGACTGGGGCGTTGAAGGCATGCGTGAGACGAGCCGCGCGCTTAACAAAAGCGGAATTATCCATGCGGGCGCAGGCGAGAATCTCGCACAAGCCGGAGCCGCCCGCTTGCTGGACACGCCTCGCGGGCGTGTGGCGATGATATCATTTGCCTCGACGTTCGGACGCATGGCTCGGGCATGCGATCCGGCAGGCGAGGCACACGGCAGACCAGGTCTCAACCCTCTTCGTCTCACGAAGAGCATCATAGTTCCGCCGGAGATGCTCGAGATCTTGAGACAGGTGCGCGAAATGCTGCCAGGCGACAAACCCGCCGTGATGGATCCAAGCCGGGTGGTACTCGGCGGCGTCACTTACAAAGCAGGTAACAAAGCTCACTACAGCTTCGAACCTAATCCGCTTGATGTCGCCAACATCCTGCGAAACGTTCGTCAGGGTAAACAGTTCTCCGACTTCTGCATCGCCACGAACCACGGACACGAACCGGGAGAATGGAGCTTGGAGCCAGCTGACTACGAACAATCTTTTGCCCGCAATCTTATTGATGCAGGAGCGGACGCATATATCGTGCACGGACCGCATGTATTGCGAGGCATCGAGATCTACAAAGGACGACCTATTTTTTACAGCCTCGGGAATTTTTTCTGTCAGGACCTGCGGACCCCAGTAGGCGCTGACATGTATGAGGTTTATGGCAAGGATCCGCGGGTCGATACGGACGCCGAGGTGACGGTCGACGAGGTGGCAAAAGGATACCCGACGGCAGAAGGATTAGTCGGGCCCCAATCTGGCCAAGAATTTTATGAGAGCCTTGTTGCCGTCAGCCGCTTTGAGCAGAACCAGCTTGCTGAATTGAAGTTGATTCCGATTGAGCTCCGTCGCTCGATGCGGTTTGCCAACCGGGGAGTCCCGCGCCTCGCTTCCCCTGCGCTGGCAGTGACCATCCTCGAGCGCCTGCGGAAGCTCTCGAAGCCATTTGAGACCCAGATCGAGATTGAGAACGGCGTTGGTTTCATCCGACCGCCGCTCAGCTAGATAGCCTCGGTCAAAGGTTGTGGGACTAACCGCGCGCCACGCCGGATATCTTCGGGCTCACGACCTTAACGTGACGTCCGCGCGGCGCCGATCACTGCGGGTCATAATGGGTGACGTAGTGGAGAGGGAGATGTCTTTGTAGGCCTCATGCTCGATGAAGTGCGCGGTTTCGGGGCACGGCGGCCTGGGCTTGCCGATCGTAAGCCGCTCGGCAATCTCGCGCACCGAAAGACCCTCCTCATGGGTCAGGCGCAGGATCGTCCGGATATTCGTCACTGTCGTTCGTCTTGCTTGCTCCGTCTCGGCCGGATATTACCGGAAAGCCTGTCCGGACTTTTCCGAAACCCGCATGTGTAGCGAGAGCGGAGCGCGTTTTGAGCGAGGTCGGCGGTTCTGGACGTTCTCGTTGAGTACATAGCCATCCTGGTCGATGGCGTTCCGCCGGTGGGGCAACAAGTTCGGTCCGCTACGCTCCCCGCTTGCTCCGCAAGCTGCCCAGCCGAAACGATGTCTAGCACCTGGACGAGTTCGCTATCACCATCACCGGCAGGAAACACCTTTGTGGCCGACGATCCCGCGCTCCAGTAGCCCTCGGACGCGCAGTGTAGGGCGGGCGAGCCACCTCGCTGGCAGAGGTGAACATACGGTCTTACGCAACCACAGTATTTGGAAACGCGACTAGAAAAATGTCGATCCGATCGTCATTACTCGCGCGACGGCAAAGACTGGAGCTCTTCATATGGGCGACCTAGTCGAAATTCGCCTGCAGCTGGTCGGCAATTTGCGTTTTGTCGCCCCTGCCTGTTCGAGCGGCGTCCGACGAACGGCTTCCTACCAGCTTCACGCCTGCCAACGTGGCCTTCGACGATCGAAGAAGGCTCCGATACCTTCGGACGCGTCACTCGTTTCCCACGTATCAGCTAGAAGAGCGACCGTCTCGCCAATGATCGCGTCATCGATTGCCGGCCCGAGACGACGTGCAAGCGCTTTGGCGGCGGCGACCGCCTGTGGCGAGGCCGAGCAATAGTGCCGAACCTCGCCTTCGACCATCGCATCCAAATCGGCCGGCGGCACGGCGCGAGAAATCAGTCCGAGCTCGCAGGCTTCATTGGCGTTGAATATTCTGGCCGACATGAAGACTCGTCGCGCCCGTCCCTCTCCCATTCGAGCTAGCACATATGGAGAGATGGTCGCAGGGATGAGACCGAGCCGCACCTCGGTGAACCCGAATTTCGCGGTGTCGACGGCGACTGCGACATCGCAGACGCTGATCAGACCGAGACCACCGCCGAACGCCTGTCCGTTAACGCGACCGACCAGTGGCTTGGGCAGTTCGTTGAGTGCGCGAAGAACCTGCGCCAGCTTCCTGGCCTCAGCGATTCGCTCGTTGCGCGCGGCAGAGGCCTGTGTCCGCATCCAGGCGAGATCGGCCCCGGCACAGAAGCTATCACCATCGCCCGTCAGTACCACCGCTCGCACCTTATCGTCATTGGCGAGCAGCTCGGCAGCGGCCGCGAGCTCCGCGATCATCTGTCCCGACATGGCGTTGTGCTTGTCCGGGCGGGCGAGGGTCAGCGTAGCGACGCCGATCTCGTCAGTTGTGACGCGGATAGTATCGAAGTTCATGGCCGCTCCTCTCTCAGGCGGCCCGCGAAGCCCGCCGCCTCCTCTAGGCGCTCCAGGTCAAGCCCCGTTTCATAACCCCTGGCTGCGAATATGGCGGCCACGGCGAGCGTATCGGCATTGCCCTTAGCACCGGGGGCAAAAGGGCAGCCGCCGAGGCCACCGACCGCGGCGTCAAAGGTGCGCAGGCCTTTTTCCAGGCTCGCTAGAATGTTGTCGAGGGCGTGGCCCTTCGTGTCATGGAAATGTCCCGCAAGCCTGTCGGCCGGAACCTCTTGCAACACGGCATCGAGCATATCCGCGATGGTTGCAGGTGTCCCGTCGCCGATCGTGTCGCCCAACGAAATCTCATAGCAGCCCATCGCAAGGAGTTCGCCTGCAACGCTCGCGGCGGCAGCCGGTGGCATCGGCCCTTCGTAGGGGCAGTCGGTGACGCAGGATACATAACCTCGCACCGGAATGTCATCGGCGGCAGCAGCAGCAAGCACGGGGCGGAAACGCTCGAGGCTCTCAGCGATAGAGCAGTTGATGTTCCTCCGGCTAAAGGTTTCAGACGCCGACGCGAAGACCGCGACCTCATCGGCTTTCGCCGCTCGTGCCGCGTGGTAGCCCTTTAGGTTGGGAACAAGGGCAGCGTAGGTGACGTCGGGCGCGCGGCGGATGCAAGCCATGACTTGGGCCGCATCCGCCATCTGGGGCACCCACTTCGGCGAGACGAATGAAGTCGCCTCGATCTTGCGGAAACCGCAATCCGACAGCATGTCAACAAGGCGCGTCTTTTCGGCGGTCGGCACGAGACGCTTCTCGTTTTGCAGACCGTCGCGCGGTCCCATCTCAAAGAGTCGAACGAATTCGCCCATCCCGGTCAGACCTCCGGCTCGAGACGCGACCGACACGCTGGCGAAGCCTTGGTCACCAAGCCAGTCTTCAGACACTTCACTTCGGTTATCCTGAGTGGCGCTTATTTCCCGACCAACCTCACATCGACGGGGTAAATTCCGTTTTCGTTGGCAATGATCGGGTTGATGTCGAGTTCTGAAAGGTTGTCCAGCTTCATGACCGCGACGGACACTGACGATATGAAGTCGGCAAGGGATCGCTTGTCGACTTTTGGATAGTTCCGGAATCCGTCGAGGAGCTTCGCAACTCGGGTCTCATTGATCATGTCCAAGGCTTCCGCTGGAGAAACCGGTGCCGCGCGAAAGGTCACGTCCTTGACCGCTTCGACCAGGACGCCGCCGGAGCCGAACAAGATCACCGGGCCGAAGATCGGATCGTTTGAGGCACCCACGAACAACTCCACGCCGCGATTTACCATCGGCGTGACAATGAAACCGCATGTCGTCACCGGGGGGACATGGGATACCATAGCTTTCGCGATGTCATCTGCGGCGGCGCGCGCCGCCTCTCCTGTCACGCCGAGACGCACGCCGCCGACATCGGATTTGTGCACCACAAAGGCCGAGTCCACCTTCACCGCACAGGGCGTGGCAAAGTTGGAGACAGCCGATTCCACGGCTCCCGCATCGCTCGCAGCCGACCATTCGCCGGTGTCCACGCCCAATTTCTGCAAGATTCTGCGGGCTGTCGTCTCTGCCGAGAGGCCGCCGGGGACAACAACGGGCGGTGCCTCTAGTGCCAACCTTTCGTCATGCCCACCTCGCTTAAAAAGCCAATTCGCCCTTTCGAACAGCGCCTTGGAACCGCTAACTGCCCAATCTAGCGAGGGAAAGACCTGGATGCCGCCATTTCGCAAGATATCGTGGTTCCCCGGTTTGCGATGGGCGTAGCAGCTATGGAAAACCAGAGGCAGGCCAGTGGCATCCCGCAAAGCCACGATCCGTTCGGCCGCCAAATTCTCGGCTTTCAACAGAGAGGCATCGAATCGTATGTGGTAGGCTCCAAACAGCCCATTGGTCAGTACGAGCCCCACCTGCGCATCTGACGCCAGGATTTCGATGCATTCGGGGAAAACGTCGGGATAGGCATCCGCGGCGCTTGCAACATCAATCGGATTTTCGACAACGGCCCCATCGCCGAGCACCTTTCTCAACTTGGCCTTTGTGTCTTCCGAGAGGGACGCAAGCGGCACCCCCGCCCTTGATAGGGCATCAACGGCGAGTGTGGCGTGGCCGCCGCCGTCGGTCAGAACCGCAATTCCGGTTTCTGGTTTGGGGAGTGGGCTGGTTGCGAGAACCGCGGCAACTGGCAACAACTCATCCGACCGATCAACTTGGGTCACGCCCATTTGGGCGACCACCTTCAGGGCGACCTCGTCGGCGCCGGCAATCGAACCCGTATGGGAAAGCGCCGCCTTCTGGCCCTCGATGGATCGTCCGCCGCGCAGCATGACAATCGCGCAGCTCCGCCCCACTCGTGCGGCCGCCTCGAGGAATCCCCGCCCGTCAAGCAAACCTTCGTTGTAGATTGCAATCGAACGAGTGCTTTTGCGCAGGCAAAGCTCCTCGATCAACTCGCCATATCCGACGTCGGTCTGGTTACCGAGTCCCGCGATTACATCGAAGCCGGGGCCATTAATTGTGCGGCTGTCTTCGACGACCGAAAGGATCATGTTGCCGCTTTGCGTTAGAACACTGACTGGCCCGCTTGGCGGCAACTCCGGCAGGCCAATAAGGTCCGCCTTAACGGTGCAATTTAGCATTCCCGATGTGTTCGGTCCAACAACCCGGACGCCGCTTCTCACTAAGGCGTCGCGCAATCTTTTCTGCGCGGCCAATCCCTCGTCACCTCTCTCGTGGAACCCGTGTGCCAGGACCACAGCGCCCGCGATGCCCTTTTTGCCACACTGGATGAGGATATCCGGCACTTCCTCCGCCGGCCGAACGATCACAGCGATGTCGACACGTTCGGGAAGCGCGTCGATGTCGCTGAAAACTGGTAAGCCGAGGATCGCTCCTCCCCTCGGGTTGACCGGCAGGATCGGATAGCTGTAGCTGGACTTTTTTAGAGCGTTGATGATCTGATATCCGCGCTTGTCGGGGTTTGAGGATGCGCCGATGATCGCAACGGAGTGCGGCTCGAGTATGCGGCTCAAGGCCGATTTCTCAGTGTGAAGGCTCGCCGGCGCTGGCGAACCCGGCTCGCCATAGCTAAGTACGCGGTTTGGCGTTGTTGCCTCGTTTTGCTGCTCCATGGTCATCTCTATCTTCCTTCGAAACGCGGCGAGCGGCGTTCCGCGAAGGCGGCGACGCCTTCGGCCCAATCTGTGGTCTCCATGATCGCCAGCAGATCTTCGGCCTCGGTGCGAAAAAGGTTGTCGGGGCTCTGTGGGAAATTGATCGCCGCCTTGAGACGAGCCATCGGTAGCGGTGCGTTCCTCACAATCCGCTCCACCAACGCGCTCGTGCGCTCTTTCAACTGATGCGCTGGCGGGGCCTCGGTTGCCAGACCAATCTCTAGGCATTTCGCGCCGGTTATCCTGTAGCCCAGCAGCAAAAGGCTCGCAGCCTCCCTCAACCCGATGAGTCTGGGGAGGCGGAGCGTCACACCTCCCCCGACATAGGTTCCAATGGCAACTTCGGGAAATCCAAGTTGGGCGTCGTCGGATATGATAAGGAAATCAGCGGAGGTCGCGATTTCGGCTCCGCCTCCTAGGGCATAGCCCTGCACCTCGGCAATCACGGGCGTCTTCATCGTTTGAATCCGCTCGCAGACCCTCTGCCCCAGCATAATATAGGCCTCGCGCTGTTCCCGCGTCCGTTCGCCGGAATTGTGGGCCTTCAAATCAGCACCAGCACAGAAAGCCCGTCCATTTCCGGACAGGATCACGCACCGGATCCCAGCGTCGTTGTCAGCATAGTTCAGGGCATCCAACGTCTGTTGATATAGGTCTTCGTTGACCGCGTTCAGGCGTTCAGGTCGATTGAAAATAATGTGAAACGCTTGGCCTTCTTGCTTCGTAACGACTTCGCTCATGGACAATCTCTCGGGACACTGATCCCGACAAAGTCACCGTAAAACTATTGCGCGTCCAACATTTTTTGAGTATATATCAATCGCGAATGAGCAATAATATCACTCTCAGGCATTTGCGGGCGTTCATCGCGATCGCGGAGCGCGGCGGGTATACCGCTGCGGCACGCTCCCTGAACATCGCTCAATCGGCTTTAAGTCGAACGATCGTCGAGATCGAGGAGGAGCTAGACACCCGGCTGTTTGAGCGCACTACCCGGCGGGTCGCGCTTACGGCATCCGGCGAGCAGCTATTGGCGAACGCGCGCCGTGTTCTCGAGGAATTCGACAGCGCGCTGTCGCGGTTTCAGCTTTACCATAGAGGGCTCGACGGAATCGTAAGCCTAGCTGCACTTTCTTCCGTTGCGTCCATTATACTGCCGGCGGTCATTTCCGAATTCCGGAAAGCCAGGCCCAATGTTAGGATATCAGTGAAGGACGGTTTTGCAGAAGAGGTTGTTCGTTACGTGTCCGACGGACACGTCGATTTTGGCATCACTTCCTTCCTGAAGCGGACAGACCGACGAATTTCCGAACAGATCGCGGCGGATAGTCTGATTTGCATATGTTCGAAAACTCACAAATTTGCTAGTTTGGAGACTGTGTCCTGGAACGATTTGGCTGGTGAAGATTTCGTCTCTTTCGATCCATTGAGCAGCGTTCGCGCTTGTGTGGATCGCGCGTTGCAAATTGCCGAAATCCAACTCGGGACCATAACACAAGCTCGGGACGTCGGGACGGTCGCGGGTCTCGTCTCTGCCGATCTAGGTATATCCGTAGTACCTAGCCTTGTCTTGCCCATGATGCAGTTTTGCGAATTCTCGCGGATCAGATTAGTAGGGCCCGTCGTCGAACGTGAGATCTATCTTGTTTACGATCCACAGACGTCGATGCCTCCAGCTGCAGGAATTCTGATGGAAATGTTGCGCCAGGGGGCGTGGCATGGATTCCGACTTCCGAACGGAGTAAGGTGGGTGATTGATCGTAGGCCCGACCAGTGGAGCGCCGGGACCGATGGTTGACTGGATTGTGCAGCCTGTGAGGCGGTCGAGCAGCGCAGTCTTATCGTGGCGTCACCGAGCACCTGATGATGCTCCAATTGCCACGGGCCTTAGCTGACGACCGACCCACGCTGCGGTATCTTGGTCGGCAGCTTGAGCTGATGTCGATTCGAAATCTGCCGCTGCCACCGGATGGGGTTGCTCATACCAGATGAGTGGCGCAATCCGAATGACAGCGAAGTCGATAACCGGATTGGCGAAGAGTGGCGCATGCGCGCCGTCCTAGGGTCGGCATTTCCCCTCGCGATAGAGGATCGCTCGCGCTGCCCCGCCACCTCGACCACCACTTATGTAGCCTTCGGCGTCGACAACGATGGCACCGCCAATGGCGGCCACGTCAGTGCCGGCGATCGCCCTTCCAGACGCCGCGGGCGCTTTCAGGGCAACACTATTCTCGTCCTGCCGAACCCTTGTCGGACCCCGGCACTTTGTGGGTGGGTGTAACCGGCATGCTGACCCGGGAATGAAGCGCGTGTCGATCCTCACCGATCCGTTGGGCGCGACCGGCGACGTCCTTCTGGTGGCCAATCGTAGATTTGATTTCGCAAAGAGAATCGCCGCGACCGCCCAATGGAACCTCTGAAAGAGAATAAAGAAACAGAAAGCCGGGCTGTACGATGCTGCCCTCAAGTCCTCAAGCAGCCTGAGCCCGCCGTCGACCGAACGGGCTCCAGATGTGGCACCGTCGATGATCCCCGACCCGCCGATTTCGACCTCTAGACCGGTAACGCTACGACGATTTTGAACAGCGGGCTCTACCAGCCCGGACAAAGACCGCTGCGAATATAGCCGCAATCCAGCGCCGGCTCGAACGTCGCGGTCCGAGGCGTCGCGGTCCGAGGAGATAGACGAAGATGCGATCTCCCGTGCGAACGTCTCGATGAAGGGGGGCAATGCGCCAGAGGCCGAGCGGACAGCTGGGCATCAGATGGCCCCCGACCTAGCCGCCCCACACAGAGAACAAGGCGACGGAAGAAGGAAGAAGGTTGGCAATGATGGCGAGGCAACGGCCTCTGGTCATTGCTTGAGCGCCTGGCTTTGGTGCTGCAACTGGCGCAGGGTTTGCGGTTTCTTCAGCGCCTTGTCCGTTCGTTCCGCGGCCGCGAGCTGCTGACCAGCGCACATCGGCGGCCCAGGCGGCGGAAGCTTGGCTCACGAGGCGTCAGTTCGGTCGCCTTTTCGAGGACGCAACCCAGTGCCTCCCGCCCATCGATAAGTCTTGAAGGTCTCTCGAAGCACTATGGTCAGGTCCGTGCTCTCGAACGCTTGGATTTCAAAGCAGAGCAGGGTTAGTTTTCCACTATTCTTGGCCCGAGCGGATCCGGCAAAACCACTGTCCTCTCATTGATCGCCGGCTTTACGAAGCCGCATCATGCTTAGCAGGCAGGATGTGACAGCAACGCGGTCGGCGTAGCGAAATATCGGGCTGGTATTCCAACTCTATTCTCTGTTTCCGCACATGTCTGTATTCGACCATGCCGCATTTCTCCTACTAATGCGAGGAGTAGGGGCGGTCGATTCCAAAAAGAAGGTGACTGACGCTCTTAACCTGGTTGCTCGACGAGCCTCTGGCTGCGCTCGATCGTATGTTGCATGAACACTCGTTGTCACCCACGACCAGGAGAAAGCGCTTTCCCTTTCAAACCGCGTTCTCGGGCTTGCCGATGGCCGCGTGCAACAGGATCCGGGGACTCCCCTTCCTTGAGGGATGACAGGAAGCTGTTAGAGCGAGCTTGCGCGTGTCGAAGGCACGCGTCCCACTATCTCAATCAATCGAGAGTATCAATTGGCCGTTTGGACTTCGGAGCGACTGGTCTCTTTCGCTGCAATTGGCCCACGTGCGTCTGACGTGGATGGCATGTTTCAAACCCCATCGCTTTGTGGCGGCTATGTTGCAATGGCAGGCGCAAATTGGCGCAAACGACTTTCTCATATGCCTCATACTAAAACGGGCTAGTTGAACGGTCTGATTCTCGGTTGAATAATTCGCGCGTGCTTGGGATCAATAGCCCTCAAAATCCAGTTTTTCGCCGAGACGTCGATCAAAATTCGAAGACGCTTACAGAACATGCTTAGGGTTGTCGCAACATGAGAAGCATTGAAACGTTCCGGGATTTGCAGTCCGAGGCGACTGAGTGGCGCCGCTACATCCATGAAAATCCAGAACTATACTTTCAGGAACACAACACAGCAAAGTTTGTGGCAGAGAAACTCGCCTCCTTCGGCATCAACCACATTGAAACGGGGATAGCCGAGACCGGCATCGTCGCCTTGATCCAGGGCGAAGGCGGCGATGGACCCACCATCGGGCTGAGGGCGGACATGGATGCTCTGCCGATTGTTGAGACGTCAAACAAACCGTGGTCGTCGAAAAAACCAGGCGTTATGCATGCCTGCGGCCACGACGGTCATACGGCCATGTTGCTGGGTGCTGCGAAATACCTGGCGTCTAGGCGCAAGTTCAAGGGCTCCGTCGCCTTGATTTTTCAACCGGCAGAAGAGCCGGAATTCCCAACTGGCGCATTTAAAATGGTCCAGGAGGGGATCATGGACCGCTTCAGCATATCCCAAGTCTTTGGCATGCACACCGCACCGGGCTTAGAGGTCGGCAAATTTGCCATTTGCGCCGGCCCGATCATGGGCTCGCAAGACGATTTTGATATTATCGTGAAGGGCAGGGGGGGGCATGCGGCCTCCCCGCATCGGACGATTGATCCCGTTGTCATAGCAGCACAAATCATTCTCGGCCTCCAGACCCTGGTCTCGCGCCAGACCGATGCTAGCGAGTCGCTGGTGATTTCGGTCACGAAGTTGAGCGCCGCACAGGCCTACAACGTTATTCCCGATGAGGTTCAGATCGGTGGGACCGTTAGGACTCTCACGTCTGGCTTGCGGGACTTCGCCGAGCGAGAGATTTTGGCGTCCGCTCGGGGGATCGCTCGAGGCTTCGGCGCAGATGTCGAGTTCAAATACGTCCGTTCGGTTCCGCCGACTGTCAACAACACGCAGGAAACTCATTTAGCGATTGAGGCGGCACGCAGCACCGTCGGGTCTGCGTCCGTAGACGATAAGAGGAGACCAAGCATCGGAGCGGAGGATTTCTCCTACATGCTTGAGGCACGGCCAGGCGCATTCATTTTCCTTGGGAATGGGTCGACGGCTCCTGTGCACCACCCTGCGTTTGATTTCAACGACGAAGCCCTGCCTTACGGCATCGGCTATTGGGTAAACTTGGCGGAAACGGTGCTCGCTGCCTGAACTGTACGAAGGGTGAAAGTGGCAAGCGGCGCCAGAGCGAAATATTTGAGTGTCTTTCCATGACCGCCCTCTGTCACCAGCCCGTCGTCATGCTCACGCTCAGCATTTCGCGATGCTGCTTCTGGCGCGCGGGGCGGCAACCCCCGATGGATGAGGCGGCTCAGCGGTCACGTCCGGCGACACGGGCGCGCTGACCGGTGGCTCATAGAATGGCAGACTCGTGACATTGACCGATTTACGCGCCGCGAAGCTACCGAGCCGGAAACTGAAAAACTCAGTTATCGGGGCGGGTCATAAGGTTCACGGAGCTGAAATACTGTTGAGCCACGCTCCCATCGGGCGACTCGCTTCGTGTTTGAAGTATTTGTCAGCGTATTAGGAAACTTCATGGCCAAAGTGTATCGAGACCCAAATTCGGTTTTAGAAGGTCTGTTGTTTGATGGGATGTTGATCGCTGCCGGTGGGTTTGGGCTCTGCGGCATTCCCGAACTGTTGATTGGGGCGATCCGGGAGGCAGGCATTAAGGGACTGACGATTGCGTCCAACAATTGCGGCGTCGACGACTTTGGGCTCGGCGTGCTTTTGAAGTCCAAGCAGATCAAAAAAATGATCTCCTCCTATGTCGGTGAGAACGCCGAGTTCATGCGCCAGTATATGAGCGGTGAGCTGGAACTGGAGTTCAACCCGCAAGGAACGCTAGCTGAGCGTATGCGGGCAGGGGGTGCTGGTATTGCCGGCTTCTACACCAAAACCGGCGTCGGAACCGTCGTGGCAGAGGGCAAGGAGCACAAGATCTTCGACGGGGAAAGCTACGTTCTTGAAACCGGCATCGTCGCGGATCTCGCCATCGTCAAGGCCTGGAAGGCGGACACGTCAGGCAATCTGGTCTTCCGCAAGACGGCGCGCAATTTCAATCCGCCGGCGGCCAGTTGCGGCAGGGTCTGCGTGGCCGAGGTCGAGGAGATTGTGCCGGTCGGTAGCCTCGATCCCGATCAGGTCCATCTGCCGGGAATCTATGTGCACCGGCTAATTCAGGGCGAGCACGAGAAGCGCATCGAACAGCGCACCACCCGCGCGGCGGCTTGAGGGGAGGCAGAACAGACATGGCCTGGGATAGAAACCAGATGGCTGCGCGCGCCGCCCGCGAGCTTGAGGACGGCACCTACGTCAATCTTGGAATCGGCATCCCGACGCTTGTCGCCAACCATATTCCCAAGGGCGTACATGTGACGCTGCAGTCGGAGAACGGCCTGCTCGGCATCGGTCCTTTCCCGACTGAGAGCGAGATCGACGCCGACCTCATTAATGCCGGCAAGCAGACGGTGACGGCGCTGCCGCATTCGGCCTTCTTCGACTCCGCGCAGAGCTTCGCCATGATCCGCGGCGGCAAGATCGCCATGGCGATCCTTGGCGCCATGGAAGTCTCGGAGGATGGCGATCTTGCCAACTGGATGATCCCCGGCAAGCTGGTCAAGGGCATGGGTGACGCCATGGATCTGGTGGCTGGGGTGAAGCGGGTGGTGGTCGTCATGGATCACAGTAACAAAGCCGGGGAATCGAAGGTGCTCAAGGCCTGCACCCTGCCGCTCACCGGCCAGGGCGTCGTCGACCGCATCATCACCAATCTTGGCGTACTCGACGTGGTCGAGAGGGGGCTGAAGCTCGTCGAATGCGCCGACGGCGTGAGCAACGACGAACTGCGCCGAGCAACCCAAGCAACGATCGTCAACTGAGCTCCGTCGGAGATCAGAAGTGGAGGAAGCCACATGAGCAAAACCTCCATCGTAGCCGCCGGCGCCGCCCGTACGCCGGCCGCCTCGCCGGCGCATGAGCTCGGCGCCGCAGTCGTGAAAGGAACAGCCGGCGAGGGCCAAGATCGATGCGGCTGAGGTCGACGAGGGCATCTTGGGCCAAGTAGCGCCCGATGCCCGGGGAGAGACTCGGGCTTAAGGCGATCGCTGTTCGAGGATGCAAGCCCGGATGGGCGGAGGCGATCGGCCACGTTCGCGACGGCGACACGCTCACAGTCTGGAAACTCGACCCCCTCGGCCGGTCTATGAAGCACCTCATCGAGATCATCACCGGATTGGAGCCAAAAGCCCCGCGTTTCCGATCCAGTGGCCGGTTTCGACGGCGGAGCCATCACCTCAGATGCCGGCGCCTTGCTCCTGCGTCACGATGATCGGGACTGCTCGCTCGAGTGGCCGCGTGCTTCATCGACCGTCGCGATCCGGATCTCACTGTTCACAGCGTGCGCACGCTGATCGGACAGCGCATCGCAGTGATCGCCTTGGGATACGAGGACGTCGACGACCACGACACGCTTCGCCACGACCGGTGCTGGCGCTTGTGTCGGAACGCCTGACGCCGAAGCGGGAAGATTGTGCGGTGCTTGCTGGCAAGTCGACGCTGAACCGGCTGGAGCACGGCCGCATCGGGGAGCCGACGCGCTATCCCAAGATCAGGTACGACGAGGTCGCGCTAGAGGCCTTGTTCGTGGACCTGTTCCTGGAAGCCCACGACAAGCCGCCGGCCGAGATCGTGCTCGATCTTCGACGCCACCGATGATCGGCTGCACGGCCGGCAGGAAGGCAGGTCTCCACGGCTACTACAACTGTTACTGCTGCCTGCCGCTCTACATCTTCTGCGGCCGGCACCTGCTGGCGGCAAAGCTCAGGCGTTCCAATATCGACGCCAGCAAGGGCGCGGTCGAGGAGGTCGAGCGGATCGTCAGGCAGATTCGCAAGAACTGGCCAAGGGTTCGCGTCATCCTGCGCGCTGATTCTGGCCTTGCCCGCGAGGAACTGATGGCCTGGTGCGAGAAAAATCGCGTCGCCTACGTGTTCGGGCTCGCCCGCAACGAGCGGCTGGAAACCAAGATGGCCCCGGCTTTGAAGGAAGCCTGCCTGGCATCTCGGGCAAGCGGACAGGCCGCACGCGTCTTTCGCGACTTCATGTGGTCAACCAAAGACAGTTGGTCACGCCGCAGGCGGGTCGTGGCCAAGGCCGAATGGACGACGCAGGGCGCCAATCCGCGCTTCATCGTGACTCACTCAAACCGGAGCGCTGGGCGGCACGGGCGCTTTACGAGAATCTCTACTGCGCCCGCGGCGACATGGAGAACCGCATCAAGGAATGCCAACTCGACCTCTACGCCGACCGCACCAGTGCCCACACCATGCGCGCCAATCAGCTGCGGCTGTGGTTCGCCTTCTTTGCCTATGTCCTGATCTGGGCCTTGCGTTGCCTTGGCCTTGCCCATACCCGGCTCGCCAACGCCAGCGGCGGCACGATCAGATTGAAACTGCTGAAGATCGGCGCGCAGGTGCGCGTCTCGGTTCGTCGCGTCAAGGTGGCGATGGCCTCAGCGTGTCCCTATGCTGAGGAGTTCTGGCTCACGCCCGAATACGGGCTGCGGCCTGATAATGCCGCCGGACCCGAACCCTTCTCACAAGCAATAGAGGATACAGGGCTGAAGATCCGACCGTCGCTCCCAGCAGCGCGGCGCTGATCGCGCCCGTCCTCGAATTCCACAGCCATGCCAGTGCCTCCGCCGCGTCACAACGGAGCCTGGCGCTAAATTCGGTGAGAGAAGCGGGCTAGTCTTCCACCTATGCGGCGCGCTTGCACAGTTCGAGCGCGATCTGATCTACAGACCGTGAACCGAACGGCGACATTGGACAGAGGTGTCATTGCCGATCTGGGGTACAAACCGAGGAGTTTTGCGCTAATATCGCTCGTGCCACCCAACGTTTCGCAATATAGATAGATCAATGAGCGGGCTACCTAGCGAGAAACGCGTTGTGAAAATCTGTCGCCACAGTTCGGCCTCCGTCCAAAACACAACCAGAGTCCGATCCATAGGTGAACAGGCTAAGGCCAAGTACTTTAAGTCGCATCATATATTCTACGGACGCCACATCACTACCAGACGCTATACCGTACTTCTTAGCGGCATTCGCGACGGCTTGACAGGCGTCCAGTAACTCGGGTGTAAGTTTTCCCGGTTCCATGCCCAAGGAAAGGGCAAGGTCTGCCGGTCCGACGAAGAGCGCGTCGACACCAGGAGTTGAAGCTATGTCGTCCAGATTATTGAGAGCCTCTCGCGTTTCAATCTGGAGTACGACGGCCAAGCTAGAGTTCGCAGCCTTGCGATACTCGGCATCCTTTTGGTAATAGTTCGATGCTCTCCACGCTCCAGAACCGCGCTTTCCCGTAGGCGGATATTTTGCGGACGACACAGCTTCGATGGCTTCGGCACCGGAGTTTACCATTGGCACCATGATGCCGTTCGCACCATGATCTAGCGCGGCTTTAATGAGTTCAATCCTGTTCCAAGCTACTCTGTAGAGTACAGGCATGCCGTACCGTTCGGTCGCAGGAAGAATCTGCAGGAGCGCGTTGGGCGGAATGGGCGAATGCTCGCCATCAACCAAAAGAAAATCTAGGTTTGTCTGCGCCAGCGTCTCTGCGACTATCACATGCGGAATGTGCATCCAGGCGCCAATTTGCGGTTTTCCCGACCTGATCGTTTCAGCGAACGAATTTTTTGCCATTCTAACAATCCTTTGCGCGCCCAAGTGATTTGTTCTCGCGGGAACGATGTCAGGTTTCTCGGCTTACCAAAATATACAGTTTGTCCAGAAGTTGCCTATCACACGAAGCGATATTCACCGTTGATACAGGGTCCGCCCCGGCGGAGAGTGCCAAGACCACTACTGAAGCGCCTCAGGCAGATCTTTAACAGTCTCCCCATCGCCATCGTGATGTCGCGAGGCGGGGCTTCGGGTTTTGGGACTGCGCCGTCTGTGCTGAACAAATTCGCAGGAATTTGACACTAGCGCGTCTCCACATTTTGTTTCTCTTTGTCATGTTGGTAACGGTCAGAGTCGCCAGGCGCTGAGGAAGGTTTATGGAAACAGTCGTTATCATCGGAGGAGGACTAGCAGGGCATCGTGCTGCCACCA
>NZ_JAMYOE010000049.1:0-32822 GCF_040319695.1 Mesorhizobium sp. M0898
CGGACGACGACGCCTATGCGCGCACCGCCTATGAAGCGCCGCAGGGCGCGGTCGAGACGGCGCTGGCCGGGATCTGGGCGGAGCTGCTCGGGGTCGAGCGGGTCGGACGCCACGACAACTTCTTCGAGCTCGGCGGCCATTCGCTCCTGGCGGTGCAGTTGCTCAGTCGAGCATTAGATCTTGGGCTGGACTTTAGCGCCGCTGACCTCTTCCAAGCCCCTGTTCTGAAGGAACTTGCATCGAAGATTCATTTGGAGCCACAGTCCAGGAGTCGCGGAGTGATTTCCATTAGACCAACCGGATCGCAGCCACCGCTCTTCTTTGTCCCCACAGGTTTTGGCGATTGTTCCTACGTCCTCAGGTTGGTGGAGGAAATGGACGTAGACTGTCCCGTCTACGCTCTGCCATGGCCCCCCTTCAATAACCGTTGTCCACCAATTCTTGAGGCGATAGCCGCGGAGACCCTCGTGGCGATTAGAAAGATCCAGCCGCAGGGTCCGTATCGTTTCGCTGGATACTCATCAGGCGGGATCTTGGCTTACGCCCAAGCCCAGCTCTTACTGGGTCTCGATGAAGCTATCTCTTTCATGGCGTTGATCGATGTTACGTTACCTGCAAACGTGACAAAGATATCACCCATCCAAATGGTACGAGACGTCGTGCTCGATTCTTTTGAACCCTTAGATGATGAGAGCTTCGAAGTGTTGGAGAAATTTGCTGGACAAAGTTCAATCGCTCAGCTGCTTGAAAAGGGGCAGCAGATTGGGGCAATACCTCTGGATCGTAATCTCCATAACGATGTTTTGATGTATGAAAGGACCGCCCGGTTTCACGAGGCGCTGCAGGCGTACCAAGTCCCAACCCTGCCAATTGAGATACATCAGTTTTATGCCACCGAGGCTCTCTTCAGTTCTCGGGCACGACAAGCTAAGAGTTCATTATGCCCAGAGGCACGTTCGCCTATGCGCGGCTGGGACCGGGTCTTGAGTCCGGAGGCCATTACTGCCGTACCGATTGTAGGCGACCACGTGACGATGATGAGTGTTCTGGAAAACCGCAAGGCTCTGGCCCGAGCCATTTCTACGCCTTTAACCGGGGTTCTTGAAAAAGATCCCTAGCGAACTGCACCGAAGGTTCTGGCACCCAGACGAGGTTCAGTCTCGGATCGCGACAATCCCCAAATGTCGGAGAGTTCTGGCTCGGTGATCCAAAGATGGGAAGCATATGTGGTCTGCCGCCGCTGCTGATCGACGACCGAGTCGATCAACTCCAAGGCCAAGCTGCATTGGCTGAGCTTCTCATTCGAAAAGCTCAAAGGGACCAGATAGAATGGAGACTATCACCATTGATCAACAGAACATCCTCGTCGGCATCCGTCCAATAGAACCGGCTGACGACTCCACCTTGTACGCTTCCGAAGTTACCTCGTTGGGACGCGCTGTTACCAAAGTTCGCCGCCAAAGCGGTGCTGCAAGAGTAGTCGCCAGAACACTCCTTGGGCAACTGGGATTCCCACAACTGCCGATCCTAAAGACGCGCTCTGGTGTTCCGATCTGGCCACCCGGCGTCGTCGGATCTTTGGCGCACCACGATACCGTAGCAGCCGCCGCCATTGCAGGGACGAAAAGGATTGCGGCTCTCGGCATCGACATTGAGCCTAATGAACCTCTGCCGGAGAACCTGATCGAATTGATTGCCACCCCTAACGAGCAACGCATGTACGATCTACATCTGCTCAAGCGGCGGGACCTCTTCGTTTTGAAGGAGGCGGTATATAAGGCGTATTTTCCACTGTACAATCATTTCATTGAATTCCAGGACGTGGAAATTGATATCTCTGCGCGATTAGGGTACGTGTCGAAGGCAAATTGCACGTTTTCGCTCGAGTTACTTATTTCCAACAATGTAATCGGGTTGGCGTATTCACGGCCGACGTGCGGTGACCTTGCCCCGCTGATCTAATCCGGTTGACGTTCGTTCTGGCCCATCGAGAGGACCAGGACATGAAACGTAGCCGCTTTTCTGAAGAGCAGATCATCGGAATTTTTGAAGGAACATGAGGGGCTCTGTCGCAATTCCGGGATGTGGACGGGAAGAGCGTCGCCTGGGAGCATTGATCAGGCGGTGAGCATTTCGAATTGCTCGGCAATTGACGGACTCGGATTGTAGGCGAACCTCGCCTGTCGCTTTCGCATCATGTGGACCAGCTCGATGCCGGAGAGGGTGATCTGGGCATTCTCCATAGACTTGAAGCCGAGCATGGATCGAAGGCGGCGCTTGATGCGCCGGTGATCCTGTTCGATCCGATTGTTGAGTGTCGCGCTGTATTTAAAGGTGAGACTGCTCGCCTAATGATTGCAAGCCCTTAGCCTTGTACTTAACTTGAGAATTTGCATTTAATTTGAGATTCGCGCTTGGCTCGCTGCAGTTAATGTGAGATTCTGACGGTCTAACGTTAGTTTGAATTGTTCGCGGGCAGCATGGGCGACGACACCAATGATTACGGGGAGCGAACCCGTTGGAACGAGGCGTGCCGGCGCGAAGAGGCAATCCGCAAGCTCGTGGAGCGCTATCCAAAAAGCCTGAGCGGTCAGGCTGTAGCGGATCTGGCGTGGGAACTGGACCTGAGCCGGGCCACTCTCTACAGGATGATCAAGCTGTTTCGAGCAGGTGGCACTGTAAGTTCGCTGATGGACCGCAAGCGCGGTCGGCGCCAGGGACATCGTGCCCTCGACAAAGATCGAGAAGCTCTCGTGCGACGAACGATTGAAGGCTTTTATCTCAAGCCGACACGCCCGTCCTTTGCGCAGTTGGTTCGCCAGGTCCAAATCGCCTGCGCAGCGGCCGGCCTTGCTCCACCAAACTGGCGCACCATCAAATCCCGGGTTGAAGAAGTCGATCTACGGGTGAGGGGGCGTAAGCGCGGCGAGAGCGAGGTCGTCAAAGCTACAACGGCCACGCCAGGTGCCCTTTCGGCGTCGCGGCCGCTCGAACTTGTGCAAATCGATCATACCAAAGTTGACGTATTCGTTGTCGACGAAGAAACGCGTCTGCCGCTCGGACGGCCCTGGCTGACACTTGCGTTGGACATCTTTTCTCGGATGGTGACGGGCCTCTATCTGACCATGGAGGCGCCGTCGCGATTATCGACAAGCCTATGCATACTGCACTCAGTATTCGACAAAACCCAATGGTTGCAGGAGAGGGGTATCCATGAAGCGTGGCCAGTGGCCGGTTTGCCGGGAACGATACATGTCGACAACGGCGCGGACTTTCGAAGTCATGCATTCGAACGTGCTTGCCGGGACAACGGCATAAAGATCGATTGGCGTCCGCCGGGGACGCCTCATTTCGGCGGCCACATCGAACGGTTGATCGGCACGCAGATGGGCGCGGTTCATCTGCTGCCAGGATCGACCTCAAGCAACATCGAGGAACGGCGCCAGTATGATGCCAAACGCCATGCGACACTGACGCTTCGAGAGCTTGAGCGCTACATCGCACTCGAGATCGTTGGGCAATACCATCATGCTATCCATGGCGCACTCCGTCGGCCACCGATTGCGGTCTGGCGACAGCAGGAGAGTGAGTTGGTGTTGCGCCTGCCGAACGATCGTATGCAGTTCTGGATCTCCTTCCTGCCGGAGGCAGAGAGAACGTTGCGCCCGACCGGCATCCATCTTTTCAACATCCGCTACTGGTCGCCCGCCCTGGCCGCCGATATTGGACGAACCAAGGCCCGCCTGATTGTGAAATACGATCCCCGCGATCTGTCGCGCATC
Organism: Mesorhizobium sp. M0898; assembly: GCF_040319695.1. Classification (NCBI taxonomy): domain Bacteria; kingdom Pseudomonadati; phylum Pseudomonadota; class Alphaproteobacteria; order Hyphomicrobiales; family Phyllobacteriaceae; genus Mesorhizobium; species Mesorhizobium sp. M0898. The sequence goes on from NZ_JAMYOE010000049.1 coordinate 3,783, forward strand.
TTTGTTAAGCGGTCCCCAGGCAGCTTTGTTGAGGCTCGCTATGCCGATGTGACACTCGCGCCCATTACGTTGTGGGAGGCGCAGGCTGCCCGACGCAAACTTAACGCTCAGGGCAAACGCGAAATTGACATGCACGTCCTTATTCGCACTGCGCTCTCGCAGCGCGAACTGATCGAGCAGGCGAAAAACAAGACACAAGGGCGCCGGCTTGCGAAAACGAATGTGGATGACGATGAAGTGGGCTCGCTTCGTGGCGTCGATTCAAGCAAACCTGTTCCCTCCGTCGAAGATTTGGATTGAGCCCCTTTGAGCACGGATAACGTCCATCTGACGCAGGCGGCCAAAGACCTCCTCGGCGAGCCCGATATTGTCCGAGTTCGCGCGCTTCAGGCTCGCCGATGGATTTTTTATCCGCGCGCCAAGCAGGCACTCGATCGTCTCAACCTGCTGGTCGGCCATCCGCGCGGCACGCGCATGCCCTCGGTCGCCATCTACGGCGACAGTGGCATGGGCAAGACGATGATCATGGAAAAATTCTGCGACAATAACCCCTCCCGCTTTGATCCGACGACCGGCGTTCAGGCTATGCCGGTTCTGGCAATCGAGATGACGGGGAAGCCAGGTGAGCGCCGTCTATATGCCGAGATCCTGGCTGCACTTGGCGCGCCACAGGCACCCCGCGCCGACATCGTGCAGATGGAGCAGGCGGCGTTGCGGCTTCTGAAAACGGTTGGCGTCCAGGTCCTGGTGATCGATGAAGTACATAACATTCTCGCCGGCTCGTACCGCGAGCAGCGGGTCGTGCTGAACACGCTGCGATTTCTCAGCAATCGGCTTCAGATCTCCCTCGTTTGCTTCGGCGTAATTGAAGCCCGCGAAGCGATAAGTGGCGACGTACAGCTTGCCCGCCGATTCGGCGAGCTGACCTTGAATAGGTGGGCGGCCAACGAACAGTTCGAAGCACTAGTCTCGTCCATTTTGCGGAATATGCCGCTTCGCCGACCGACGGTGCTGACGCCGAAATCTCTACGTCGAATTCTGCAGATCAGCGGCGGCATCACTGCAAATATTTTTCACGCGATCACGAGCGTGGCAGCCGAGTCGATCGAGAGCGGCATAGAGCACATCACCGATGAAGCGGTGGAAAGTTGGCGCCCGCCAGTTAGCGCCGAAACAGCCTACGCATGATCCGCGAGCTCAGCGGCACAAGGCCACTTCCTGTCATTCTCAAACCCGTCCCAGATGAGCTCCTGTCGTCGTGGATCACGCGCCATGCCGATTTCTACGGCGTCGCCCCGCTCACAATGCTTCGCCATGCCATTCCGGAGGCAACATCTTTGCGGCAAACTGATACAAACCTGGGGCCAACCGCCGCCGTTGACATTGCGAGGCTGTTTCGAACCCAACCTTCGACAATCTTGGCGATGACCACGTCCGGGTTCCCGAAATCGGCAGCGCAGCTCGTCGCGCCACGCGCCATTCAATGCTGCATCCCCTGCTGTGAGCAAAACAGATCGCGAGGAGCCGCAACTGCGGTACAGCGAAGCTGGACCGAGGGTTGGCGTATAACCTGTCCCGTTTGCAGGCAACGGCAGCAAGAGACGAGGGAGGGGTCATCTGCCCTCGCAAGCACGTCCTTGCCATTCGAGGATCTTTGGGTAGATGCCGTCCAGGGCGAGCGGCTCATCGATCAGTCGCTGACGGGAGCATCTGTCGGTTGGGTGTCGCCAATCGATATCGTCCGTTTACTCCTCATCAGACGATGCCCGAAGCCAGTCCGCCATCACCCATCGATAGGCCGCTGCACCATCCTTGGCGCCGTCGTTCCGGGTTTCGATGAGCTTGTAGCCGAACAGAGACTCCCAAGACCTACGATTGCAAGACCGATCTTGCCTATTGGGCTCCGCATGGCGCTGCTCGCTGGTGTCTCAATCGTCTATCAGGCTGGTCCGACGTACGTCTCCGGACTCAAGCGCCAAACGCTTGGGGCTTACTATACGCGGTTCGCTGCGATCGACGCCCGCATATCGGTTTCAAGAAACTCTCAGTCGCTGCAGGTGAATTGAGACTCAGGGCCATTGAATCTCATGATTAGGTGCAGCGGTTGAGCGAGCTGGGCGCAATCTCACATTTAAGTGCAGTGCGACACCCGTGGCGATCGCGGGCGAGATAGCGGCGTTAATATGGGGCAGCGACCACCAAGGTCGAACCGGTTCGTTTAGATGCACTGCACTTCTTCATCGAAGATCATCCGACAAGCGCGCCCCAGGCGCGGGCACCGCCGAAGGCGGCGTCGCGCCGTCTCTCGGCGGAAATCATGGGCAGCATGGAGACCGGATGTGGGGCACGGTGGGGAAATCCCGCAGGAATATGTGGTTGGGGACCTCGTCCCCAACGTCCGACAGGGGCGGGAAAGTTTCATCCATCACCTTTTACCACGGCCATAAGAGTACTTGACCTGCAAAAGCTTCGCAAATGTGCTCGACCGGGGTGTCGTCAAGCGGTGATGGAACTCTCGTGCTCAGGCACATTTCTCGCGTTCAGCCGTGTCTGATTGAAGACATCGAAACCGGGTACGCCGAGACGCAAGCATACCGCCGGCGCGGCGCGAACCCATGTTTTCCCCTTTTTGCACGCACAACTTCTTCGGTGGCGCGCCGATTGCATGGGGAACGCTGAAGCACGTGGGGTCCCGGACGAGCTGTTCCCCTAGTGCAATCAAATGCGAGTGAATGAACGCGACAGCGGGCAAACACCCAAGGAGTATCTGATGCGGGTCACCATCGTGTGGAACTATGATCGTAGGGGCGTCATCAAACGGTTCGGTCAGCCTAGTCCGGAGTTCGACGACCGCGAGCCGGTCGAAAACGTCGTGACGGCACTGCAAGAGGGCGGCCACGAGACACTCCTATGCGAGAGCGATAAAGGAAACGTTCCGGCTATGATTGAGATGGCAGGCATTCCGTACACCGGACCGAGCCCGCTCGGGCATGGGCTGGCGCTCGACAAGGTCATCACAAAGAGGCTAATCCGCGACCGCGGAGTGCCGACGCCGAAATTTCGCGTAATGGATTGCGGCACTGAGCCTACGGCGATCTGCGATTCCCAGTGATGGTGAAGCGTCTCGACGATAATCAGTCTCAGATTGCAGCTCGTACATGAGCCCGCTTGAGGCAGGCCGTAGTAGTGACAGCTTCGCAGTATGGGCAGGACGCGCTCGTGGAAGAATACATCGACGGGCAAGAAATCACCGTCGCGCTGCTCGGAAACGAAGAGTGCCGCGAGGTGTCAGCGACCGCGAAACCTGTCCACGATCATGAAGGTTGTTAACTCTCTTATTGCAGATTGCTTTGCAATCCTGGAACTCTTGGCCACCGAAGCGAAGAGCATGCGCCAGTCGGACATCGCGGACCAGCTTCAGCTGCAGCGAAGTGGTGCTCATCGCATTCTGACGACACTTGTCGGGCTTGGGTGGGTTGAGCAAGATAAGGAGGACTTTTATCGTCTTTCGCTGAAGCTTCCCGCCATAGGCTACCGGTTCATGCAGGCGGCATCGTTGCCCGATGTTTTTCAGCCTGTTCTGGATAAGGTGGCCCGTGAGAGTCGTGAACTGGTTTGTCTAGCTGCCCTCGCAAGCGACAACCTTACGACGATCGCACATGCCCAGGGTGCTCAAGGGACTCTGATCTGCCGCTCGCGAACATTGCCAGTCCTGCCTTTACATGTCAGTGCGAGCGGAAAGGCGTGGCTGGCGACCATTTCACGCGAGGCAGCGCTCGAGCGTGCACTGGAGTCGGGACTAGGGAAACCGGGCAATTATGGCCCGCGCCAGATCAAGACAGTCGACGAGTTCATGTCGGAGTTCGATCGCACGGCATTGCGTGGCTACGGCATTGCGCTCGAAGAAGCCGAGGAGGCAATCGGGGCGGTCGCGGCCACGATCGCTACCGCCTCGGGGCAAGCCGTCGGTGTCCTCGCCATCGTCGCGCCCGCATTTCGGCTTAACGAAAAGCGGCTGGCCGAATTGGGTGAGCAGGCAAAGGCCGGCGCAGCCGAGTTGGCTCTGCTTTGGCCGCTGCGCTCGGTTGCTCGCCCCGACAGGCCCAATGACGAGGCGGCAGAATGAAAAGCCAGCTGCAAAACAGGTGGTCGATCGTTGGTGCTCCCGCTAGCGCCAGTATCAACGGGCAATGGGTGGTATTGTTATGAAGCCGATCGTCGTTATCCCTGCGCGCATGAATTCAAGCCGGCTTCCAGGAAAGCCGCTCGCCGATATTCACGGAGAGCCCATGATCCGTCATGTGCTGCGTAGAGGCTTAGAGGCGGATGTGGGGCCCGTCTTGGTTGCGGCGGGGGATCCCGAGATCGCCAACGCGTTGGCACTAGCCGGTGGCAATGTCGTCCTGACCGATCCCAATCTCGCATCAGGGTCGGACAGGTCACACGCGGCCTTATCGAGTTTCGATCTCGATGGCAACTATGACGTGATCGTCAACCTGCAGGGCGATATGCCGACGATCTCGCCTTCGCTGCTACGCAAGGCTATCTCTGTCCTTGACGATCCCCAGATCGATATCGTCACACTCGCCACGCCGATATCCGATCCAGCGGAGGCCGAGCGGACAGCCGTAGTCAAGGTTGCAATGGAGCCGGCGGCCGAGAATTCGTCGATTGGTCGTGCGATCTATTTCAGCCGATGGCCCATTCCCTACGGCGCCAGGAACCTTCTCCATCATATTGGGCTTTACGTCTATCGACGGAACGCACTCGACAAGTTCGTCGCGGCCCAACCGTCTCAACTCGAACGGCTCGAGAAGCTAGAGCAATTGAGGGCGCTGGTATTGGGCCTGATCATTGGAGTTGCCGTCGTTGATACGCACCCTCTTGGAGTCGATACGCCGGAAGACTTGGACGAGGCGCGCCGTCTGCTGGCCCCCAGTGCAGGAGCGATATCATGAATAATACCTCCATGAGGGGTTATCAACTTAACTTTCTTTCAGCGATTGTCAGCGTAGGGGCAGCGGGATGAACCTGTCCGTCGTCCGCTACAAGCGCCACCGTTTCCCGCCTCAGGTCGTCGCCCATGCGGTGTGGCTGTACTTCCGGTTTCCGCTCAGCTTGCGGATGGTGGAAGAGATGCTGCTGGAGCGCGGCATCGTCGTTTCCTACGAGACGGTCCGCAAATGGGCGACAAAGTTCGGAGCTGACTACGCTCGCCGCCTGCACCGGAAACGGCCGTCACCGAATGACGTCTGGTATCTGGACGAAGTCGTCGTCGCCATCGCCGGCAAAAAGCACTGGCTGTGGCGCGCGGTCGATCAGGACGGCTATGTGCTCGATGAGATTGTCCAGAGCCGACGCAACACCAAGGCCGCCAAGCGCTTGCTGACAAGGCTGCTGAAGAAGCAGGGCGTTGCTCCGAAGCGCATGATCACCGACAGGCTGCGTTCTTACGGTGCAGCAAAGCGCCAAGTCATGCCGGATGTCGAGCATCGATCCCACAAAGGCTTGAACAACCGCGCCGAGAATTCACATGTGCCGCTGCGAAAACGGGAACGAATGATGCAGGGCTTCCGATCGCCGGGATCGTTGCAACGGTTCGTCTCCATCTTCTCCGCCATCCGCAACCTGTTCGTTCCGCCAAGCTCCAAACGCTCCGCTCTCGGTATTCGTCTTCACCGCCTCAACGCTATCGCGGAATGGATGATCGTCACCGGAATGCCTGCCTGACAACCGAAGCCGCAGCCCAAACTCGGCTCGGCGCCGTTAAGTTGATAACCCCCCGTAACGAGGTCGACTTTACCTGATAGGTCGATGTTCAACTTGCTTCTCCTGGAAAGATTGGTCGGGCCGCGCGTTCATCGCGCCGCCACCAGCGTCTTGGCTGGAGCCGGTGCTTCCGACCCAGTGATTCCGATGTTCTGTCGGGTGACGCCGGAGCGGCTTACGCCGCCGCGTCCAGCGTATTGAAGGCGGCCCGGTGCAACGTGACGAAGTCCTGAACGGTCATCGGCGGCACGCCCGTCAGCGGCGCAGAGGGCAACGACCATGCCCGGGTAACAATCCCGACACAGCATCCAGCGAGGATTGCGCACCTCCACGATGCCAAAGACAGTCCGGATTCGTCGCGTCGTGTAGTCCTTGACCGGCCAAAACCTGTGGCAATCCGGGCAGACCCGACGAAAGAGGGACTACGTCTCCGCCTCGTGGTTCACGACCGCGCTCTGGAGCGCCGTCATAATGGTCTTGCCGTCCTCGATCGACAGGCCGAGGTCGCCGCCAAACAGACGTTCCCAGCTTTGTCGATACGAACCGCCTTTCGGCAATCACCGCACTCGTTCCTGCCCTCGATCGTGATCGTCCATTCCACCGCCATCGCTTTCCCTCCGATCAAAGCGACGCTCTACGCGGGCCTAACAAGTTGTATTCGACCCAAGAGAAATTAGCGGTCTCCAAAGATTGGAGTGATCTTGAAAAGGCGAAGAAAACAGCACTCACGAAAGGGCGAAAGGCTTGTATTTGACCCGCATTTGTCTCCAGGCAGGGGTCATGAAGACGCGCTTGCCTGAGCACGCCATTAGCGTGGCAGATTGGCTCCGTTCGACCTGCCGAAGTGGACCTTGTATAACCGCCGTTGTTGGCTCTGAATGGATCCGCTTTGTGAAACCTATAAGAAGCTCTTGGAAGAGCTTGGGGAGATAACATGCGTACAATATCAACAATGGGGATCGTTCTTGCGATGGCATTAGGCGCGGCAACTGTCGCCCGTGCTGCGGATGTCACTTGGCCTAGCTATGTCTGGCAAGACCCGGAAGACTCACCTTTTTATAAAGCGTTCGAAAAGGGCTTTGAGGAAGCCAATCCAGACATCAAAATCCAGGAAATACCTACGCCGTTCGGCAGCTTCTGGGACAAACAGTTTCTCGATCTCTCGTCTGGGAACTCAGCAGATATCGTGACGATGTTCGATACAGAAGTGCGGTCATATATCGACAACGATCTTCTCGAACCACTCAACCCGTACCTCGAGAAGGCGGGCATTTCGCTCGACGACTTCTATCCTGGCGCCCGCGCAGCGGTCAAAGACGGCAAGATCTATGGCATTAACTTGATCATCAACCCACGGACATTGTTCTATCACGGAGGGATGCTCAAAAAGGCCGGTCTCAAACCACCGACCAATCTATCCGATTTTACTGCCGCTGTCGAAAAGTTGCGCGACCAGGGCGACGGTCAATTCGGTTTCGCAACTTGGGCAAAAGCTGGCGATCCGAATACCCTCTACCTGGAAACTGCGCCAATTGTGTTTGGCTTTGGCGGTTCGTTTTTCGAGAAGGGCCAGCCCACGGCAACCAAACCGGAAACCATCGAGGCACTACGTTTTTATAAGAAGCTTTACGATCAAAGCCTGATACCCAAAGGCATGGATGTGAATGGCTATCGGCAGCTCTTTGTCCAAGGCAAAATCGCCATGTATGCCGGCGGGCCGTACATGGGCGCGCTGGTGGAAAAAGCGAATGCGGAACGGGGAAAAGAACTTGCTGCCGAGGCATTGCCTTTCCCCGGAAAACGGACGTTTGCGCTGAGCGTATTTATGGGAATCGGCAAGTCCGCCAAGAACAAGGATGCGGCAGCAAAGGTTCTAACCGCCATGGTGAGCCGCGATTGGCAAAATAAGCTTCTCGAAATTGCCGGCCAACCTCCAGGTCGGCGCGATGTGGATTATAGTGTTTATCTCGCAGAACATCCTTGGTTCCAGGCGTTCATCGACGCTGCGAAAGATCCAAACACCGTGTCCTATGCTCCCGACGGAGCCGAGTCCTATGCTCCTGAGGTTATCAAAATCATCGGTGGCAACGTTGAGGGCATGCTTTTCAACAACGTCACGCCTGAAGATGCGGCCGAGAAAATGCAGAAAGAATTGGAAGCATTGGCGGCGTCCCACAAGAAGTAACCGAAGCCCCAAAGCGTTGGCCGCGATCTGAATAGTGTGAATGCCGGCGCGGCCGGCGCGTAAAGGGTTCTCTCACGGCCAAGTGCGGCCGCGAGCGGACACGCGTGTCCTTTTTATCCCGCCCAATACTTTAGTAGGAGAAGCCATGAGTACCAACAAAACCAAAATCTTCATGGACGGAAAGATCGTTTCATGGGAAAGCGCCACAATTCACGTAGCATCGACCGGCGCCAAATATGGAGCTAACGTCTTCGAGGGAATTTGCTGCTACTACGGCGACCAGCAATACCTCTTCAGACTTCGCGAGCACCTCGATAGGCTACACGAGTCTGTTGATCTGATGAGGCTCCCTCAACAGTACTCTGATGGGGATTTCGAAGATGCAATCTGGCAAACTCTCAAAGCCAACGACATTGCAGGAGACGCCCATATTCGCATATCCATCATTGTCACCGGTGAAGGCCTCTACGACGTAAGCGGTCCCCTCGCACTGGTTTGCACCGCAACACCACGCGAGCCTGGGACGCTATCGGACCGAACAGTAAATTTAGGTTTCAGCAGTTGGCGGCGCATCGATGACGCGTCGATGCCACCGCGCATCAAGGCCGGCCCGAACTATCATAACGGCCGTTTTGCGCTCATGGACGCGAAGCGTCATGGTTATGATGAAGCGCTCCTGCTGAACTCCGCTGGAATGGTGTCGGAATCTACGAATTCCTGCTTTATGATGATCCGCCGCGGGGCCCTCGTCACACCGCCCGTTTCGGCAGGTATCCTCGATAGCATCACTCGCGATACATTCCTTAAGATTGCTGCTGACGAACTCGGCATCCCTGTCGAGGTAAGAGAGGTTGACCGAACTGAAACTGCAATCGCCGAGGAAGCGTTCCTCTGCAATAGTTTCCAAGAGGTTCGTCCAGTCACAAGCATCGACGGCATCAAGCTTAAGCGAGCGGCACCAGGTCCCGTCACTCTGCGCCTTTGGGACGCTTACGAAAATGTGGCGCGCGGACATATCTCAAAATACAGAGATTGGCTCACTGCACGAGTCGATGTCCAGCCACAGGCAGCAGGAACTGCCGCTGAATAAGATCAGCGGTTATTCGATGGCCGGCTCTCCAAAGGGCATTCTGCCTGGATACCAAACTGAATTCCGGTGGGCTTGCCCACCGGAAGACCTCGCTGACAATTGCATCTTACTTAATTGGCTCCTTCCTCATCGTGAAGCGAATTTGACATAATGAGGGCAGGAACAAATGCCGAAATCATGTAAGGGAGGGAAAGATGGGGAGTAAGTAACAGTAATTTGCTGACCGACGGCATATCGCCGACTCTATTGGCGACGACAAAATTAAATCTGTCACGACAGCAGGTTTTGGTGGGCGCCCTAGCTGCTGCGCGCGTAGCTGGTTGCACCGGGGCCGATGCCGCCGAACCCGTCACCGAGGTAACTTTCCCAGGCTATGAGTGGTCTAATCCACAGGATATTTTGTTCTGGAGGCCATTCAAGGAAGGGTTTGAGAAGAGTAATCCTGACGTCAAAATCCGCGATATCCCAGTGCCGTACGGAAATTTCTGGGATAAGCAATTTGTTGAGCTATCGGCCAGTAACTCACCTGACATCGTGACGATGTTCGACACTGAGATAAAATCATATGTCGAACATGACTTCGTTGAGCCGCTCAATTCTTATCTCGAGAAAGCCGGCGTCACACTTGACGATTTCCAACCCGGTGCCCAAGCCGCAGTCAAAGACGGCAATATTTATGGTCTGCTGTTTCTCGTTAATCCGCGGGCAATGTTTTATCACGGCGGTCTTTTTCGAAACGAAGGGCTAGGGGTACCAAAGAACCTGGCGGAGTTCTATGCAGCTCTGCGAAAGCTCCGAAAAAGGGAGACGCAGCAGTGGGGTTTCGCGACATATGCCAAACCGGGAGACCCAAACAATTTATTTAGTGAAATTATGCCAATCATCGCTGGATTTGGCGGAGCCTTCTTCGAGAAGGGGGCGCCAACAGCAACCAAGCCGGAAACGGTGGAAGCGCTGAAGTTTTACAAGCAAATCTATGACGAAGATTTGATCCCCAGAGGCTTGGATATCAATGCTTACCGCCAGCTCTTTGCGGAGGGCAAAATAGCGATGTATGCTAGCGGTCCCTTCATGAGTGGACTCGTTCGGAAAGCGAGTGCCGAGCGGATGGCCGAGCTAGGCGCTACGGCGCTGCCATTTCCAGGCAACAGAACCTTTGCGCTCTCGGTATTCTTGGGAATTGGCAAGACGGCCGAGCATAAGGATGCGGCAGCGCGCGTCCTTTTGGCGGCCACGAGCCAGCGGTGGCAAAGCGAAGTACTCAAGATCCAAGGTTCTCCGCCAGGCCTGCGTAGCATCGACTACTCAAACTTTGTCGCGGCAAATCCTTGGTTCAAAGCTTTCAGAGATGCGGCGAACGCTCCGCAAATGATATCATTCGCTCCAGATGGAGCGGAAACCTTTGGGCCGGACCCTATCCTTTTAAGGGCCGCGCGTGATGACGGCCACACCGAGGAGATCGCACCGATGGGATCGGCCGATCCAATTCTTGCCGTGCACGACCCTGAGTACGTCGAATTCTTGAGGACTCTCTACCAACGTTGGAGGGCAACTCCGGACTGCGGCGAATATGCAGTGCCTGATTCACATCCCACACACCGCATGCGCCGTAAGCCGACTGACCTGCGTGGGGAGTTGGGGTGGTATTGCAACTCAACAGGCTGTCCTGTAGCAGCCGACACATGGACGGCCGTTAACGCGAGTGCACAAGTGGCCGTCCACGGGGCGCGCCGCCTAATTGAAGGCGCAAGTAGCGTGTATGCACTTTGCCGCCCTCCGGGGCACCACGTCTATCCAGATCTTATGTCCGGCAGCTGTTTTCTTAACAATGCCTCGATCGCAGCACAACTGCTCACGACTCGCTTTGAGAAGGTCGCGCTAGTGGACATCGACGTCAATCATGGCAATGGTTCGCAGCATATTTTTTATAGTCGATCCGATGTGCTGTTTTGCTCTATTCACGTCGACCCTTCGGTCGCACCTCCGTTCTATGCAGGATTTGCTGACGAAGTAGGGGAGGGGTCAGTAAAGGGTGCAACATCAACCTTCCATTGCCGCGAGGAACTGGTAATGCGGCATGGCTGCTGGCACTCGAGACTGCGCTGTCAAAGGTTGAGCAATTTGGTGCGCAGGCGGTCGTTGTATCCCTCGGACTGGATGCCGGCCAGCACGATCCGAACGCCATCTTACGCGGGTTTGAGAACATTACGCAGAGGGGTTAAACTCGGTCGGCAGCTATGCCGCTCTCCCAGCACCCTCCCGCCACCCGACCAGGCCTCGACTGTTGTCTAATGGTCTAACCGTCATGCCCGGTTCATCAAATCGCATGACGGTGTCTCCGGCCGAGTTCACAACCGACTGACTGACAGAGTGATCGTCTTTTGCCGTGGATGGCGGCTGGTGGCGTTAGGGGCTTAGTTTAATCTCATCAACGCAAACGTACCGCCGAAGATCGGGCTATGTCGATGCCCGACCTCCTGGCCAAACTAGCGCAAGTAATCTAGCCGCGATCCGAAAGCCTCAAGTTGGCAAGCCGGGCGGGCCATCCGATCGCTTCCTCCATCTGCGCGGCGATTTGTAGCAACAATCGATCCTCGCCTCGAGCGGCAGCGACCTGAACGGCAACTGGAAGATGTTCGTTCGTCCACCGGACAGGGAAGACCATCGCCGGCTGCCCAGACGCGTTGAAGGGTTCAAGAAACACCGATTCCTGAAGATCGATAGCTGACTGTTGTTCAAAAGAGCTCTCAACAACGTCTTTGAGGCGATACTGTAGCTCATTTACAACCGGCGTTACCAGGAGATCGAAGCCTTGGTCCCACCATTGAAGCATCCTTGCTGATCGAGCGATATGCCAATCCCAGGCCGAACGCATATCCTGCGAGGAAATACCCCGATTGTTATGATATTCCGCCCATGTGCGTGGTTCAACGTCGCTCTCCTCTACCGGGCGGCCAAGGAGTTTCTCCAGGTTTGAGATGGCGGCCACGAAGCACTCCCCAAAACGGATACGGTCGACCCATTCTGGCTTCGCCTCAAGAATCGCCTGAGGGTGCGTGAATTCCACGTGGTGACCGGCAGCCTCCAGTAGCTTTCCTGTCTCTTCGACAGCGCGAACACATTCGGGATCGACTTTTAATCCGCCGGGAGCTTGCGCTAGCAGGCCGATGCGTAGCGCACGCCGCGGCGCAGCCAAGTCAGCGAAGTGCGGTGCATTGGGCCGTGGCAGCGAAAAGAGGTCGCCTGGGAGCGCTCCATTGACCGCATCGAGCACCACTGCGCTATCGCGGACACTGCGCGAAATCACAAAGGGGCTGCTGAAAACGTCGTCAATCGAGCCCACAAGCTTGGGCATCCGCCCCCGCGATGGCTTAAGGCCAAAGACCCCGCACCATGCTGCGGGTTGCCGGATCGAACCTCCACCATCGCTTGCGTGCGCAATTGGGACAAAACCAGCCGCAACTGCAGCCGCCGCCCCCCCTGAAGAGCCGCCGACTGAGCGGTCGAGGCACCACGGATTGCGCGTCGGGCCGAACGCGAGTGGTTGAGTATCGCAAAGCTGCCCAAACTCCGGCATGTTGGTTACACCCAGGGTGACGAACCCGGCCTCTTTGAAGCGAGACCCGAGCGGGGAGTCCTTTTTGGGCCCGTAGTTAATTCGTTTCAGTGCGACATTTCCTTGGGTCTGCGGAACACCTGCCTGCACCAACCCGGAATCTTTTAACAGAAATGGCACGCCCGCAAATGGTGCAGTCGAAGACGGCTTGAAACCTTTTGCCTCCTCCAACGCTTGCTCAAATCGCCGGTGCACGACGGCGTTGACTACGCCGTCACCGGCTTCGATGCGGTCGATTGCCGCTTGGACCAGTTCGCGGGCCGAAAGTTCGCCTTTGCGAACAAGTTCGGCCTGGGCAACACCGTCCAGCTTAGCAAGCTCGCTTGAGAATTTATTTTCGTGGCTCATAATTCAAGGATTCTCCTGTTGTTTCATTGTAGGTATGGCTTCTGGTCAGCCTCCCAGAGCGCTTTACAGGTGTCAGAGGGCTGTTCTATTTGCGATGAAGACCAGCCAGCATGTCCGCTTCGTCAAGCCCCAGATCTCCAACTGCGAGGTTCGGAAGAGTGAAGAATGCGTGGTGCCGCACCCAAGAAAGGATCGCGTGCTAGAATGCCGATGCCCGGCATTTCTCTATATAAATCTGCCGCAGCGATGCCGTAATCGGGCCTGGTCTCCCCGACCCGATCAGGCGCTCGTTGATACTCACGACTGGGCTGACCAGACCGGATGCACAGGTAGAGTAGGCCTCTGCTGCGTTCTCGGCTTCCTCGATCGTGAACGGGCGCTCCTCGACCGTCAGTTGAAGATCTTGCGCGCATTGCAGTACGGTTTGCCGGGTGATACCGTGTAGGATATCCGTCGAGAGATCTCTCGTCACGATTTTCCCTGCTGGTGTGATGATATGTGCATTGTTCGTCGAGCCTTCAGTAACGAAGCCGTCCCTGACAAGCCAGGCATCATCCGCGCCGCGCGATCTTGCTTCCATCTTCGCCATGCAAGGATATACGAGCTGCACGGTCTTGATATCGCAGCGCCGCCATCGCATGTCTTCCAGCGTGATAACGTTCTGGCCGCGCTTCACAAGCGGAGTATCAATGACGTGCTTCTTTTGGGTGAAGAGCACAACTGTATTCGGCGTCTCAGCGGGGGGGAAGAGAAAGTCGCGCTTCGCCGATCCCCCCACGGGTTACCTGCAGGTAAACCAAGCCCTCACGGATATCGTTCTGCCGGACCAGCTCACGATGTATTCCGAGTAGCTCGTCATCATTCGACGCGAATGACATGCCGAGTTGGGCAAGTGACCGGCGCAAACGGCGCATGTGGCCCGCAAAATCGACGAGTTTCCCGTCCAGGACGAGAGTAACCTCATAAACTCCATCAGCGAAAAGAAAGCCTCGATCAAAGACCGAAACCAGAGCCTCAGTATCGCGTAAATAGTTCCCGTTTAGATAGACTTCGGGCATGATATCCATTCCTAAAGAGCGCAGTTAGAGGCTCAATCAGCGAGCCTCCTGGTGTCCGAGTGTTGCGTGCCACTAGGTCGTAGGTTCAAAGCCGACAATGTTTCACCTCTCCCGAAACTTGGAGGGAACAACGGTCCGGCTTACCTACACCCTCAGTAGATCGCCGCACTTCCCATTCGGAAGGCTTGTGGCTCGAGCGGTGAAAAGGCAGAGGTCCGACGCCGCACAAAACGGCGTCGATCCAAATGCTGCCGCAGGAACCTGCAGCGATTATATTTCTTTGCCCAGCTAGTTCTTCTTCTTGGACGCAACCAAAGCCAGGAGTTCCTTTTGCATCTTCGAGGCCGCATCCTCGGGTGAGACGCCAGAAAAGAGCATCGCTTCAACGTTTGTGCCAACAACCTTTTGCACTTCGGATGCGAAAGACTCCGCACCTTCGGGAGCGATTGACTTCGTATTCGGATCACGCGTCGCGTCGATGTAAGCTTGGAACCAAGGATACTTGGCGAGAGTTGCCGTGTAGTCCACATCGAGGCGTGCCGGTGGCTGACCAATGAGGTCTAGGATCTTCTGCTGCTCCTCAAGGGTTGCGATGAAGGCCACCATTTTACCTGCAGCATCCTTGTGCTTAGAATTTTTCGCGACCCCCACGAAAACATTCAGCGCTCTGGTCGCATGCCCAGGAAACGGCAAAGGCATAGCACGCAGTTGAGGTCCCAGATCAGGGCTTATCTGCGCGACAAGCTTACCTGCAAAAGAGGATGCGGGCTCCATAGCGATCTTACCATGATAAAACATCTGTGCAGCGCCGTTGATGTCCATCCCTTTTGGCGTCAAGTTTTCATCATAGATTTTTTTGTAAAACCGTAGCGCCTCGATGGTTTCAGGCTTGGTGGCAGTCGGCTGACCTTTTTCAAAAAAGTCTCCTCCGAATCCTCGGACATAGGCCATTACGCTGTTGTATTGCAGATTTGCCGCGCCAGGCTTTGCAAAGATATTGGTAGCAAACTGGTGCTTTTCCGGATGGTTCAGCTTCTTGAGCGCGTCGTAAAACTCGGCAATGTTCTTCGGCGGCTGCAGGCCCGCTTCCTCCAGAAGCTTTGAATGGTAGAGCAATACAACCGGATTGACGATGATGTTTACGCCATAGATCTTGCCGTCTTTGACCGCAAGACGAGCGCTGGGACCGAAGTCTTTAAGCGAAATGCCCGCCTTATCGAGATAGGGATTGAGCGGCTCGAGAAATCCATTCTCGATGTAAGTTCCCAGTTCCCCATCGAACATTGTGATGATATCGGCTGGGTTTCCTGAAGCAAGGTCGATGAGCTGCTTATCAAAAAATCCGCTATAAGGTACGGGGACGCGCTTGATCTGGATATCTGGATTAGCTTTCTCGAAATCGTCCGCAAAGGCTCCATAAAAGGGAACGTCTTCCGGATCCTGCCACATATAGCCGGGCCATGTGATCTCTTCAGCGTGAACGACCGTCGTCGCCCCCAAAGCCATTCCTAATACGATCCCCATTGTTGATATTATACGCATGCTTTCTCTCTCTCCCTAGATGAAGCGTTGCTCGGAGTGAACCGCGCCGGACTTGCCGGAGGCTCCACAGAGCGAGGATATCATCGGCATTAGCTTGCGCTCACTGAAGAGCCGCTTTGCAACGCTGAATGGAGCCACTTGCTCGTAATGCCGACATTGCTGAATTATGTAGCTTATTGCGGCTTAGGCGCATTTGTTTCAGGGCAGCTCAGTTCCGAGATGCGCGGAGCGCGCAAAGCCTGATACTAGCCCGTCCGATACGTCTAAACCACAAAGAGGTGCACGCACGCTTTCCTTTGACCAGCGAGCCGGAATCCGCTCTCAACTTCTCACCATAGTGTGTAACCACCGTCGGCCATGACGATCGCACCTGTCATCAGGCTCGATGCATCCGAGGCCAGAAACAGAACGATTGAGCCAATCTCATGTGGCTGGCCTTGCCTGTGCATCGGCGTGGAATTCATCCACGTGGAAAAGATCGCGTCATCATCTTTGCCCCATCTGCCCGGCTTGTCGATGTAGGTCGGAGCAACTGCATTGACACGCACGCCACGTTCGGCCCATTCAGCCGCCAAGCACTTGGTGAGATGATGAACACCAGCTTTTGCGACGTTGTAGTCCGTTTGAAACTGCGGCCGGTTGACGATTTCGCCAGAAATAGAACCTACGTTGATGATCGCACCTTTCTTCTTTGCGAGCATTTGCCTGCCAAATACGCGGCAGCATCTGAAGACGCTATTCAAGTTGAGATCAAGAGTTTGGGTCCAAGCTTCATCCTCTAGGTCTTCGGCCGGAAATCGCCCAAGCCCGGCGCCCGAGTTACAGACGAGGATGTCCGCGCCACCAAACTGATCAGCGACATGTTCCGCGGCGCTGACAACTTCGTTCACGTCGGTCACATCGAATTTGACGACACTTACCTCATATCCGAGACGCGCAAGTTCATCCCTTCCGCGATCGGCTGTGTCGCTGTCCGAGCGTCCAGTGATGACAACTTTTGCACCTGCCTCAGCGAGTGCTTGTGCACATGCAAAGCCAATATTTCGTCCGCCTCCCGTGACAACGGCGGTGCGCCCTGTCAGATCAAATTGCTTTCCATAAAAACCGCCTAGTGGCGGAGTTGAGCTGCGTCTATCGTCGGCGATCATGTTGCAATCCTTTAAAATTTGGATTGCTTAATGTACGCTTGACAAAAGTCCGAGACAGGGCCGCTTGGTGCGATTGCAGAAGGCCAATTCGGGTTAATATGTAAACATCTACGCAGAAGAGGAAATTCTCTCTGTAGAGAGGAAGAGCCGCGCGAGACGTGAGATGCCAAGGGTAATTTCGGTCTCGCTAAACCCGGCGAACGCAAGTAAGAGGCCACGTATGTCTTTGCGTTGGATACACATTGGACTAACCGGTTTGAGGGTGACGCCTGAACTCGCTGCTCGACGGCAAAATTCTACGTCGTCGATATGCTCATCTCGCAAATGCGCGAACAGCTGAGTGCCTTGGAGCGTTGGAACTATCTCTATGTGCTCGTTCAAATGCTGATGAAAGATCTCGATAACTTGATCGCGGGCTTGGCGATAAATTCGACGCATTCGCGAAAGGTGGCTAGAAAGATGACCCTCAGCTAGAAAGTCCGCCATAACTAATTGCTGGAACATTGGAGGTTGCCGGTCCGCTAGAAAACGGGCAGCAAGAATCGCGGGCATCAAACGTTTTGGCACAACAGCAAATCCCACGCGCAGCCCGGGCATAAGCATCTTCGAGAAAGTCCCGATGTAGATCACTCTCGATGCTTCATCTAGGCCCTGCAGAGAAGCTAGCGGCCGGCCTTCATAGCGGATCTCACTATCGAAGTCGTCCTCGATAACCCAAGCATTATTTTCGCGCGCCCATCTTAGAAGCTCTAGCCTGCGCTGTAGCGAAAGGGTGACGCCAAGAGGATACTGGTGGGATGGCGTCACGAAAGACAAACGAGCAGTCCTGCAGTTAGCTACGCCGAAACCGACGTCTATACCGTCACTATCGACTGGGACGGGAAAGATGCGACCTCCGACACTCTCGACCGCCGCACGCGTCGTGGAATAGCAAGGGTCTTCAAGCCAGACGTGATCACCCTTGTCGACCAAAACCCTGAGCGCCAGGTCGACTGCCTGTTGAGCGCCGCTTACTACGATGATGTTGTCCGCATCGCATCTTACCGCCCGCGCCGCTCGCAAATAGATTGCTATCTGTTCGCGCAGTTGGGGCAGCCCTTGAGGATGGGAGTAGGAAGCGTGGCTCTCGCCCAAGGTTAGCAGGTGACGTTGACCTAGCCTGCGCAGGCTCTGAAGGCTATTTGCATCGAGTGAGCAGACACCGGGGTTGAAAGGCTGACGCCCTCCGAGAGGAAGTGACGGCCACCAGCGCTCGGCAATTTTGCCTAACTCAGATAGATCATCTGGTGGAGTAGGGGTATGCTCTACACTGCGGCCTGTCGTTGGTTGCAACAAGTCCATGGATACGTCGGCTACGAAAGTTCCCGAGCCTGACCGCCCGTAGATGTACCCTTCCGCCGTCAGTTGCTCATAGGCTTGTGTAACCGAATTGCGGGAAACGTTGAGTTCATCTGCGAGAGCACGTGTGGACATGAGCCTGGACTCTGCCTTCAAACGACCGCCGATGATCGCCTCTCTTAGTCCCAAATATATCTGCCGGAAAATAGGAACATCCGAAGATCGATCGATCGTCAATCCGATAAGCTCGGCGAGAGATCCCCGCGGTGCGCGCTTTAACTCAATAGACATGGCAAAAGCGGCCCTCCATCTGACGGCCCATTTCGGCACTACTCTGGATCCAATTTACTCCTCGCCAGAAAACCTGCAACGGCTGAAGTCACGTGCTATATGTTGCCAGCTACAGAATCTTGAATCGGCTAGTTCTCCAATCATCAGACTATTTGAAACCGTGAGCTAGTAATCGACCCCGGATCACAGTCGTGCCGGGGTCGGTTGAAGCTTCCCTACAGCGCAACTTTGCGCTTCGCCGGAGGCAAGACCGAGTTCAGCCAGCACCTCCCTGGTGTGCTCGCCTAATGCCGCTGCTGGGCGACGCGAAACCAAGGGAGTCTTTTCCATTCTAAGAGGTTCTGCTACAATCTTATATTCGCCGCCATAGGGCGTCCTAACATCCTGGATGATGCCGGTTTCAACCACCGCTGGGTCTGCGAGCGCCTCAGCAAGGGTTCGAACGGGTGCGGTCCATGTCCCAGTGGGCTCGATAATCGCCATCGCTTCTGCCTTCGTCATAGGTGCAAGGCGCGCAGCAATTTTGCTCGCAATCTCATCCCTATTGAACCGGATCTTCTGTTCCGTAATATCCTCTTCGGTCAAATCATCGATCTTTAATGCAGCCACAAGGTTTTTGACCATAGGCACGCCACCGAACGTTGACAGCACAATCGCCCCGTCTTTCACCTGATATACACCATAAGGAGCCGACTGGTTGACATGCGCAATACCGGCACTGCTTCTAATCGGGTCAGGGTTTACGTTGAGGATGTAGGACGCTTCCTGTGACATCAAAAACATGGATGATGACATCATGTCGGCACGTATGGCCTGACCTTCGCCAGTCGCGTCACGGTGGCGCAAAGCGGCCAGAATACCCACCAGAACCTGCATCGCGGTGAAGCCGTCGATAATGTACGCACCCACGGGAATAGGCGGGCCGTCACCACGACCCGTCAGGGATGCTATCCCACTGAGCGCCTGAATCAAGAGATCCTGTCCAGGGCGGTCGCGCGCTGAGCCCTCCGGGTCGTATGCCGAGATTGAAGCATAAATAATGCGCGGGTTGATCTTCTTGACTGCTTCATACCCCAGACCGAGCTTCTCCATAACGCCAGGACGATAGTTTTCAATCAGCACATCGCTTGATGCGATTAGCGCTTTCGCAGCCGCCAGGCCATCCTCTGTTTTGAGGTTCAGGCAAACGTTGCGCTGATTTCGGTTGGTAACCACAAAATAGGGGCTGATGCCTTGCAGATGACCGTCGGGGTCGCGTAGTGCGTACCGGTTAACATCCTGCGCCGGACTCTCGACTTTGATCACATCGGCCCCTAGCGAACCCATATATTGAGCAGCGATGGGGCCGGCGGCAAAATGTGTAAAAGCAGCAACACGGATTCCTTCGAGCGAAGTCTTAGGCATCATGCAGCCTCCTTCTTAAGGTGACGTGCAATGATCATTCGTTGCACTTGGTTGGTTCCATCCCAGATCTGATGTATCTTCGCATCGCGGAAGAACCGCTCGATCGGATACTCCTTCGAGTAGCAATAACCGCCAAAAACCTGCATGGCATTTGTGACATTGCGCATGCACATATCGCCCGCGAAAGTTTTCGCGAGTGATGTCGCAAAGGTGAAAGGCTGGTCTGCATCCCTGAGAGCCGCGGCCTTGTGCATAAGAAGGCGAGCGGCTTCAATCTCAATTGCCATGTCCGCAATCATGAACTGCACGGATTGGAAGTCGAACACAGGTTGGCGGAACTGTTCACGTTCGAGCGAGTATTTCAGTGCCACATCCATGGCGGCCTGCGCGACGCCCACCGCCATCGCCGCGGCGCCAAGACGGCCGGCACCGTCAAGCCCATGCATTACCGCTCGGAAACCCTCGTCTCCTCCTAGTTGCTGGCTACTATGGATCCTGCAATTGTCGAAGAACACCGGCGCTGTGGCGAAGCCCCTGATCCCCATCAGATCGAGCTTGTCCCCGAACGAGAGGCCGGGGGTTCCCCGTTCGACAAGATAGGTGCGAACGCCTTTGGAACGTTGAGACTTATCGACCGTCGCCACCACAATGAAAAAGTCAGCAACGAGGGCGCCCGAGATCCACATCTTCTGACCATTGAGGATTACGTCATCACCATCGATTGTCGCAGCTGTGGAGAGTGAGGCGGCATCGGAACCGGCGTTCGGTTCCGTCAGGCAAAAGCTGCAGAGGGATTCGCCGCTCGCAAGGCGCGGGAGATACTTCTGCTTTTGCTCTTCAGTGCCCATAGCGACCAGGTAATGCACCATCGATTCTGTAAGGGTGACACCGTTTGCCACCGCCGAGGACGCCTTAGCGATCTCCTCGACGACCATGCACCAGGTCACGGTATCTGCATCGCTACCTCCGTATGCTGCCGGCGCTGTCATACCGAGCAAGCCGAGTTCACCCAGTCGTTTGTGAAGAGCGCGATCGAAGGTCGAGGTCTCGTCTATTTTGCGTGCTTTGGGTGCGATCTCCTCAGTGGCCAGCCGTCGTGCCATATCTCGGATTGCCTCTTGTTCCGGACTTAAAGTGACTAGCATGATGTGATCATCCCTTTACTGCGCCGGCACCTAAGCCGGCCATGAAGTGCTTTTGAATGAGGAGGAAAAGGATCACAGGCGGCAGAGTGAATATTGTCGCCGCAGCCAGGATTTGATCCCATGGTGTGACGTAGATCCCAATGAATGAAGCCAAGCCAACGGTGCCCACCCATTTGTCAGTTGCCGAAACCACCGTGCGCGCGAACATGAATTCATCCCAGCCATTGATGAAAGTGAAGACGGAAACCGCTACCAAGCCAGGGAGCGCGATTGGCAGAGTGATCCGGGTCATGATGAAAAACCAGGACGCGCCATCAACACGCGCAGCCTCTTCAATCTCTACTGGAATCGTGTCGAAGATTGACTTCATCATCCAGATCACGACGGGAAGCGAAAACGCAAAGTTGCCAATGATCAACCCGAATAGCGTATCCGTCAGGTTTAAGCCGATATAGATCGTGTAGATTGGAATGATCAGCACAAGGGGTGGCATCATCTGCGTCGTGAGAACCACAAGCGCCAGAGTCGATTTCCCGCGGTACCTGAATCGTGACAGCCCATACGCGCCAGAAACACCGGCGGCCAAAGCAAGCACTGTTGAACCAATGGAAACTATGAAAGAGTTCCAAAGCCACGTAGCAATGTCCGTATTGTTTATGACATCGCGATAGGCATGGAAATCGTAGGACTTCGGAAGGAATTTTGGTGGATAGCTGAATAGCGCCTCGCCCGAATCCAAGGAAGTTTTGAACATCCAGTAGAATGGAAACAGCACGGCAAGGAGAAGGACGGCTAGAGCCACGTAGAAAGCCGCTGACCAGAGGGACTGCTTTGCTCTATTGACGCTGATCATTGTGGGCGTCCTTTCCGATAAACGAGCGCAAGATAGGCGGCGGAAAATGTTAGCGATAGAAAAAGGACAATTGTCCCAATAGCGCTTGCCGTGCCGACGTGAAAGAACTTGAAAGCTTCCAAGTAGCTTCGTACCACGATGGTTTCTGTACACCCGGCAGGCCCACCCTCTGTCAGCAGGAAAATCGCCGTGAAGCTCCAGCCGAAGCTCCAGATCGTGACAAGCAACGTGAGCATGGTCGTTACACCGCGCAATGCGGGCAGGGTCACGAACCGGAAGGCCTGAATTGGACCGGCTCCGTCGATCTTCGCAGCCTCATAGTATTCCGACGGGATCGTCTGTAAGCCCGCCAAAAACATTACTGTGCCAAATGGGACGAGCTTCCAGACTGACAATGCTCCGACGCTATAGAAGGCGGTCGGGCACGCTGTCAGGAAGTTTATCTTGTCAGCGGAAAGGCCCGAGGCATGCACCAGGTAGTTCAGAACACCAAATTCATAGTCGTACATCCATCCCCAAACGATACCCGCTGCCACGTACGGCACCGCCCAAGGTAGAAAGAACAGGGCGCGAACCAAACCACGACCGGGAAATTTTCGATCAAGCATCAGTGCGATGGCTAGCGACAGGCCGCATACGAACACAACATTGCCCGCTGTCCAAAGCACCGACGTCTTCATCACCGCCGGTAACCAGTCACTGGCGAAGATGTCGCCATAATTCTGCCATCCGATAAAATGGGCCGCACTTCCGATGTTATTCGAATAGAAGCTAATAACGATCGCGTAAATCATCGGGTAGAAGAACACGACCGCCAGAGCGAGGAAGCTAGGCAACAAGAAAGCATAAGGCACTAACGCCTCGCGCCTTTGATAGCCGAACCAGGGGCGACCCTGGCCTACCTGCGGGGGTAGTGCAGCCGCTTGTAGGCTGCCTTGTTGTATCTTGCTTTCCATTTTGGACTTCCCCTGGAATTTTGTGTTCAAAAAAGCTCACTTCTTCGTCGCGATGAAATCCGTGAGCTTCTGTTGAAGATTGTTCGCCGTTTCTTCTGGCGAGGCACCGTTGAAAAGCATGTTTTCCAAACCTTCCGAAACGATTTTGATGATCTCCGGTCCATATTGCTCCACACCGTCCGGCGCATATGATTGAGCCGTGAGGGATGCGTTTTCGAAAGCCTTGAACCAAGGATTTTGATCGAAGAACGTGCCAGGCAACATGTTTACGCGACCCGGATAAGCCTTGCCGATCTGCGCAATTCTTAGTTGAAAGTCGCTTTTGAGCATGCGCATGAGCACAGCTGCAGCCGCGTCCTTGTTTTTGGCACCTTTGGGGATACCTAGAAAAACTGTAACTGATACCGTCTGACCCCCAGGGAACGGCAGGAGGATTGCACGCAGATCTTTATAGACGACCTTGTCGGCGCCCTCGACAACGCTGGCGATGAAGGAACCAGCCGCATACATTCCTACCTTGCCATGGGCGAACATGTCGCGATAGACGCCAGTCTCAACGCCGCGCGGTATGAGGTTTTCATCGAAAAGTTGCTTGTAGAACCGAAGCGCCGCGATCGTTTCAGGCGAGTTGGCGGTAGGCTGGCCATCCTTGAAGTAGCCACCACCGAAGCCCACAATCAACGGCGAAGTCTCGATGAAGTTCAGACTTGCGTTGCCTGGCTTCGAGGCCGTGGCAAATCCGAATTGCTGTGCTTGTGGTTTGCGCAGTTTTCTTGCCGCTTCCAGGAAAGTCGCGGCGTCATGCGGGGGTTGCACACCGGCATCACGGAATAGCTTTTCATTGTAGAAAAGCGCACGCGCATTCACGACGACGGGTACGGCATAAACATGACCATCCTTTCGACCAAGCGACGCCGTGGGCACGAAGCTGGAGCGATCAATGCTCGCCGCGCTTAAGTAGTCATCCAGCGGCTCAAGAAGGTCTTGCTCGATGTATTTTCGAACATCCGAGTCATAGAATGTGCCGATATCTGGGGGGTTCCCATTGCTGACATCGGCAAACTGCTTGTCCCAGAACGTCGAAACCGGGATGAGCACGCTATTGATGTGATCCTGAGGATTTTCCTGCTCGAACGTGCTTTTCAGCTCTTTGAGCGCCGGTGCGAGACCAGGATCATTCCAAAGGAAACTCGGCCATTGAATGTCTGCCGCGTGGCCCACGGATGACGCAAGCACGAGTGCCAAAGTGAGTGCTCCTCTTCGAAAAAACGCTTTCATACTGGACTTCCTCCTGAGTCATTTGTGGGTCGTTTCTCTGGGAACAAAATCGGTTGACCGACCTCGAAAAGCAGTCTACCTTGAATCCGATTCCTAATAGAACGGTATTCCATGATCATGAAGGTTGTCAACTCACTTATCGGAAATTGCTTCGCAATCGTGGAGCTGCTGGCTACAGAAGCAAAGAGCATGCGGCTTTCCGATCTCGCGGACCGGCTTCAACTACAGAGGAGTGGCGCACACCGCGTCCTGACGACGCTCGTTGCGCTAGGTTGGGTCGAACAGGACGACGCCACAGACTTTTATCGCCTGTCACTAAAGCTTCCGGCCATAGGCTATCGCTTCATGCAGGCAGCAACGCTTCCCGACGTTCTTCAGCCAGTTCTGGATAGACTCGCACGCGATAGTAGGGAGCTCATCCGTCTAGCTGCCCTTGCAAATGACAACCTGACGACGATTGCGCACGCACAGGGCGCTCAAGGCAGTCTAATTTGCCGCTCAAGAACATTCCCGATCCTACCTGTGCACGTTAGCGCCAGTGGAAAAGTCTGGTTGGCAACGCTATCACGTGAGGCGGCGATCAAACGCGCCCTGGAAGCCGGGCTCGGCAAGCCCGGCAGCTACGGGCCGCGGGAAATCAAAACAGTCGATGAGTTCATGGCTGAACTAGATCGCACCGCGACACGCGGGTTCGGTGTCGCGCTTGAGGAAGCAGAGGAGGCGGTCGGCGCAGTCGCATCTCCGATCGTTACAGTTTCGGGCCAATTTATCGGCGCGCTGGCCATTGTGGCGCCGGCCTTTCGCTTGAATGACAAGCGGTTAGAAGAGCTTGGTGGGCAGGCAAGGGCCAGCGCGGCGGAATTGGCGCTCGTGTGGCCCCTGCGCTCCGTCGCCGGTCCCGATACAAGCGAAGGCGATGGGGCATGAACAGTTTATGCTCCAAAAGAGCGCGCCACTCGTTTGTGGGCGCTAAGCTGCGCGAACGAATGAGTCAGCAAGCATGAAACCGATCGTGATTATCCCCGCGCGCATGAATTCCAGCCGGCTCCCCGGGAAGCCGCTTGCCGACATTCATGGTGAGCCCATGATCCGCCATGTTCTTCGCAGAGGCTTGGAGGCGGATCTGGGGCCTGTGCTAGTTGCGGCCAGCGACCGTGAGATCGCAAAGGCTTTAGCGGGGACGAGTGCCGATGTCATTCTAACCGACCCCAACCTTGCATCCGGATCGGATCGATCACACGCGGCCCTGTCAAGCTTTGACCCGGATCGAAATTATAATGTAATCGTCAATCTTCAGGGTGATATGCCCACGATCTCACCGCTGCTGCTACGTCAGGCGGTTTCTATCCTTGATGATCCCAAAATCGACATCGTCACACTGGCCACACCTATGTCTGACCAGGCAGGGGTGGAGCGGACCGCTGTAGTCAAGGTTGCGATGGAGCCCTCGACGGAAAATCATCTCATCGGTCGAGCCATTTACTTCAGTCGCTTGCCTATCCCTCACGGGGCGCAGACCCTCCTGCATCACATCGGGCTTTACGTCTATCGACGCGACGCACTCGATCGTTTTGTCGCGGCCCGGCCATCCCAACTCGAACGTTTCGAAAAGCTTGAGCAACTAAGAGCGCTTGCCTTGGGTCTGACCATCGGCGTTGCCGTTGTTGAAACCTTTCCCCTCGGTGTGGACACTCATGAAGACCTTGAAGAAGCGCGCCGCCGCTTAGATCCGCGTGAAGGAGAGATGTCGTGAGCAAAGGCCTTCATGCTGCCGCGCTGCGCCTGGTGGAGAAGCGGAAAAATACCTGTTGCGGCGAAGTGAGGCTCACCGGTATCGAGACGGTGTCGGAGGCTTACATGATACAAGAACAGACACGCCTGATCATGGATGCATCCCTAATAGGTTGGAAGGCCTCACTGCAAGCGGACGGCAAATTGTTGTCAGCGCCAGTGCTCCAATGCGACACATTCAACACGGGCAGCACAGTACCATTGCCTGGTCGAGCTGATCATGGCCTGGAATGTGAGCTCGCGTTTCTAATCGACACTTCTCTGCCGCCTCGGCCAAGCCACGGTTACACAAGGTCTGACGTTGCTCCACATGTCAGCGGTGTGATGCCCGCATTTGAGATGCTCTCCAGTCGGTTGGCCGACGCATTTCGATCTCCCCAAGCGCATCTTGTTGCTGATAACCTCGGCAATGGCGGAGTTGTACTAGGCGTTCCGTCGTATGCTTGGCACGACCGCAGTCTCGCGGCGATCGGCATTACCCTTAGCCTGGATGGTCAGGTCATCCTTTCAAAACATTGCACCCATCCTGCAGGAGATCCTTTCGATGTGTTGGTTGCCCTGGCAAATCATCTGTCCGAGCGAAAATTAGAGCTGAGAGCCGGACAGTTTGTCATCGCCGGATCTTACACGCCTGCGCAAAAGGTGCGACGGGGCTCCAAGATTGTGGCGTCATTTGACGGCTTTCAGTCAATCACACTGTCAATTGCCGCCGAAGATGAACTTTTGGCGAGTGCACCGGCTAGTGGATGGAATCTAACGCTTGGTGCCCGCGCTTGACGGCGGCGATGATCTTGTCGGGATCGGCGGTCCAGGTGAAGGGCTTTGGCTGCTGGTTGTGCTCGGCGAGGAAGCGGTTGACGGCGGCCTGGAGATCGACGACGGAGTGGAAGACGCCGCGTTTCAGGCGGCGCTTGGACAGCTTGGCGAAGAAGCCTTCTACCGCGTTGAGCCATGAGCATGATGTCGGAGTGAAGTGGAAGGTGAAGCGCTCGTGACGGTCGCGCCAGGCGCGCACCTTGGGGTGCTTGTGGGGAGCATAGTTGTCGAGGACCACGTGCACCGCCTTGTCTGCGGGAACCTCGGCGTTGATGGCATTGAGAAAGCGGATGAACTCCTGATGGCGATGGCGCTGCATGTTCCTGCCGATGACGGTGCCGTCGAGGACGTTGAGGGCGGCGAACAGGGTGGTGGTGCCGTTGCGCTTGTAGTCGTGCGTCATCGTACCGAGCCGCCCCTTCTTCATCGGCAGGCCGGGTTGGGTGCGGTCGAGCGCCTGGATCTGGCTCTTTTCGTCGACCGACAGCACGATGGCGTGGGCCGGCGGATCGAGGTAGAGGCCGACGACGTCGCGCAACTTGTCGACGAACTTCGGATCATTGGAGAGCTTGAACTGGCGCCACCGGTGGGGTGCGAGACCATGTGCCTTCCAGATGCGCCTGACGGCGCTGGCGCTGATTGCGGCGGCTTGCGCCATCATGTCGGCGGTCCAGTGGGTCGTCTCGCCCGGCGGATCGGCAAGCGTCAGTGCCACGACGCGCTCGCCGACATCGGGACCGAGCGGCGGAATGTGCGACGGTCGCGTCTTGTCGCGCAGCAGCCCGTCACAGCCTTCCGCGGCAAAGCGCTCCTGCCAGCGCCAGACGCAGGTCTTCGACTTGCCGGTGCGGCGCATGATCTCGACGGTGCCGACGCCGTCGGCGGACAAAAGCACGATCTCGGCGCGCCAGACATGCTTTTGCGGGGCGTTGCGATCCATGATCAGCGCCGTCAGACGGACGCGATCGGCCGACGAAACGGTGAACGATGTTCCTGTGCGCATGCGCCAGACTCGCACGCGCAGGCCAGAAAGGGAATCTCTGACTGGACTCTTATGTCAGGTGGGAACCACTAGGCAGGATCAGGGCTTCATCGAACCATCCTGCCCAGACTACCGCAGACAAAAGCAAACCAAATAGCTAAGGGAACACAAGACATGGCCAACCTGAAGATCGCAAATCTCCGCAAGACATACGGTAACCATCCCGTCATCCATGGCGTGGACATCGATATCGCCCACGGCGAATTTGTAATTCTTGTGGGACCGTCTGGATGCGGAAAGTCGACATTGCTTCGCATGATCGCGGGCCTCGAGACCATTACATCCGGCGATATCCGCATTGCCGAAAAAATCGTCAACGACATCTCCCCAAAAGAGCGTGATATCGCGATGGTGTTTCAGAACTATGCGCTGTATCCCAATATGACAGTCGCGCAGAACATGGGTTTCGCGCTCAGACTCCAAAAGGCTCCAAAAGCGGACGTTGACCAGCGTGTATCGAACGCGGCGAGCATCCTCGGACTTGAAAAGCTGCTCGACCGCTATCCGCGCCAGCTGTCCGGTGGCCAACGCCAGCGCGTGGCGATGGGAAGGGCAATCGTGCGGGATCCAAAAGTTTTTCTCTTTGATGAACCACTTTCTAACCTTGATGCGAAGCTTCGTGTCTCAATGCGTGCGGAAATCAAAGCCCTGCATCACCGCCTGGGCAGCACGATAGTCTACGTGACGCATGATCAGATCGAAGCCATGACAATGGCGGATAAAATCGTTGTCATGCATGACGGCATCGTCGAGCAGATTGGCACGCCATTGGATCTTTACGACAATCCAACCAATCTTTTCGTGGCCGGTTTCATCGGCTCACCGGCGATGAATTTCGTCAAGGGAACGATGTCAGCGACAGGTATGACGGATGAGAGCGGAACAATTTGGAGCGTTGGGGAAGGACACGCTGCGAGCGGCGGTCGATCCGTCACCCTTGGTATCCGGCCGGAGCATATTCGAATTGATCCGCAAGGGCAAAGGGCAAAAGTTTATGTCGTCGAATCGACCGGCTCAGAAACTCAAATCATTGTCGACGCGGGACAGAACAGACTCGCATGCCTTATCCGCGATCGGCTCGATGTGAGGGTGGGTGATGAGATCGGGATTGGATTCGATCCAGGGCTCGCACACCTCTTCGACGACGAAACCGGAGCGCGTATTGCCAGAGCCGGTCGTCTGGCAGCCTGACTTTCCGCCGGATTGCGCCAGGATTTCCAAGCTGGCTCCCGCCTGTTGGGCAGGAGGTCGAGGTCCATTACCGTTGGCATCCGTATTTCGGACGTCGGCTTCGCTGCGAGAACAGCGAAGAGCGCGCCAACGGCCGGATCATTCATCTCGTCGTCGCGCCCGGGCATGTCATTACCGCT
>NZ_JAMYOE010000050.1:0-32612 GCF_040319695.1 Mesorhizobium sp. M0898
AAGAGGTAGAGGAAGTGGCCGCCACGCTCGGCGCCAATCGCTTCCAGATCATCAGCCGTGTTCTGCTTCCCGGACTGGCACCGGCCATCGTCACCGGTTTCGCGCTGGCCTTCGCGCGCGGCGTCGGCGAGTACGGCTCGGTTATCTTCATCGCCGGCAACCTGCCCTACAAATCCGAGATCGCACCGCTTCTGATCGTCATCCGGCTCGAGGAATATAATTATGCCGCGGCGACCGCGATCGCGGCGATCATGCTGGCGCTGTCCTTCGTGATGCTGCTGGTCATCAACCTGGTGCAGACCTGGAGCCGCAAGCGCTATGGCTGATCCGGAGATCAAATCCTACGCGCCTCACCACGAAAGCCGCTCGGCGGCGGTAACCGAAAGCCGCCCTGCGCAAGCCGTGCTGATGGCGGTAACGTTTGCGTTCCTCGCCATCTTCCTGCTCTTGCCGCTGATCATCGTCTTCAAGGAAGCTTTCGCCAAGGGCATCGAGTCCTATACACAGGCGCTAGGCGAACCGGATACGCGCTCGGCGATCCGCCTGACGCTTCTGGTCGCGGCGATCTCGGTGCCGCTCAACATCGTCTTCGGCATTTCCGCCGCCTGGGCGATCGCCAAGTTCGAGTTCAAGGGCAAGGCGTTCCTGACCACACTCATCGACCTGCCCTTTTCCGTCTCGCCGGTCATTTCGGGGCTTGTCTACGTGCTCTTGTTCGGCGCGCAAGGCCTGCTCGGCGCCTGGCTGAAAGCGCATGGCATCGTCATCCTGTTTGCCGTGCCGGGCATCGTGCTGGCCACCGTCTTCGTCACCTTCCCCTTCGTCGCCCGCGAATTGATCCCGCTGATGCAGGAACAGGGCAATGGCGACGAGGAGGCTGCCCTGTCGCTCGGGGCCAATGGCTGGCAGGCGTTCTGGTACGTGACGTTGCCCAACGTCAAATGGGGATTGCTCTACGGCGTGCTGTTGTGCAATGCCCGCGCGATGGGTGAGTTCGGCGCCGTCTCGGTCGTGTCGGGCCACATACGCGGGCTGACCAACACCATGCCGCTGCATGTCGAAATCCTTTATAACGAGTACAATGCCGCCGCCGCTTTTGCCGTCGCTTCGCTGCTTGCCGGCCTGGCGCTCGTCACGCTGGTCTTGAAAACACTTCTCGAGATGCGCTACGGCGCCGAGATCGCCGCGACGCGCGGACACTGACAAATGCATGTCGCCCAAAAGTGTGTAGCGGTTTTTGGACAACGACATGCATAAAACAAAGATTTGATGTCGCCCAAAAGTGGGAACCGGTTTTGGGATAACGGCATGCATCAACTACAAAAGGGATTTGCATGGAAGTTCGCGTTGCCAACGTGCGCAAGGAGTTTGAGCGGTTTCCGGCCCTCCACGACGTTTCGCTCGACATCAAGTCGGGAGAACTGATCGCCCTGCTGGGACCGTCCGGTTCCGGCAAGACGACGCTGCTCAGGCTGATTGCCGGATTGGAGCGGCCGACCCGCGGAAAGATCTTCTTCGGCGAAGAGGATGCCTCCCAAAAGTCGATTCAGGAGCGCAATGTCGGCTTCGTCTTCCAGCACTACGCGCTGTTTCGCCATATGACGGTCGCCGACAATATTGGCTTCGGACTCAAGGTCCGGCACGGGCCGTCACGCCCGTCGGCGAAGGAAATCCGACGCCGCGCCTCGGAACTCCTCAACCTCGTTCAGCTTTCCGGTCTGGAAAAACGCTATCCGGCACAGCTTTCGGGCGGCCAGCGCCAGCGCGTGGCGCTGGCCCGCGCCATGGCGATCGAACCGGCCGTGCTTCTGCTCGACGAGCCGTTCGGCGCGCTCGATGCGCAGGTGCGCCGCGAACTGCGCCGCTGGCTGCGCGACATCCACGACGCCACCGGTCACACCACGGTCTTCGTCACCCATGACCAGGAAGAGGCACTGGAGCTTGCCGACCGTGTCGTGGTGATGAGCCAGGGCCGCATCGAGCAGGTCGGCACCGCCGACGAGATCTACGACACGCCGAACTCTCCCTTCGTCTACGGCTTCATCGGCGAATCGAGTTCGCTTCCGGTCAAGGTCGAGGACGGCCAAGTCTGGATCGCCGACCGGCCGATCGGGCTTTCCGCGCCGCACGCACCGCAAGGCGAAGCGACGCTGTTCTTTCGCCCGCACGACGTCGATCTGGTGGAAGAATGCAACGGCTGCATCGCCGGCACCGTCGCCGCCAGCCGCCGCGTCGCCGGCACCAGGCGGGTCGAGCTCGAAATCGGCGGCGAACGTCAGCGGGTCGAGATCGAATTGCCCGTCGATCATCCGGCGGCGCAGAAAAGTCGCGTGGCTTTCAGGCCGCGGCGCTGGAAGCTTTTTCCGGCTGCTTGATCCTCTATCAGGCGCTACACCAGCCAGTTCTCGACCTTCAGGCCTTTGATCCGGTTGAACTCCCCGGTGTTGGCGGTCACCAGGGTAGTTCCAAGCGCACGGGCGTGGGCAGCAATAAAAAGGTCATTCTGGCCGATGGTCTGGCCCCTGCCTTCCAGTTCTGCGCGAATCGCGCCGTACTCGGCATCCACCGGCACATCGAGCGGCACGACGGGAATCTCAGCCAGCAATTCCTCGACCTTCTTGTGCAACTTGGCTGATCTTTTCTTGACGCAGCCATATCGCAGTTCCGACGCGACCACGATGCTGGTACACACGGCGGCGTCTCCCACGCGCAGGACAGCGCTTGCGGCTTTCCCGGCCGGATTTCGGATCATGTCGCTGACAATGTTCGTGTCCAGCATGAACCGCATCAAAAAAATTCCTCGGATTTGACAGGCATATCCTCGACTTCGGGAAAGTCTTCCTCGGCACCGGGCGGCGGCTCTTTCGCCCATTGCGCGAGCAGTGCGGTGAGGCCAGGTTTGCGGACCGGCTCGATGATCAGGCGGTCGCCTTCACGGCTGATCAAGACCTTTTCGCCGGGAAGTTCGAACTCGACGGGAATGCGCACCGCCTGGCTGCGATTGTTACGAAACAGCTTCGCCTCCTTCGGCGGGGTTGTTGAATGGCGGTGTTGAGACATGACAACAGCTCCCTTGTATATACTATTTGCATATGCCAGACAGGGCGGCGATGCAATCGCCTTGCACCGCATTGGCCGGCCGGGAACCATCGTGCACGCCGACGGCATCGGCGCCGCTGCCAAGCTGTCCTGAGACTCTGCTTGAAAGAAAAAACCAGAAATCGCCCACAGCGGGAATATTTCTTCTATCGACAACGTGGAGCGGCCGCTCTGCGTGCCTCGTCGCGCACGATGCCTTGCCGCTATGGTCCGGCATTAAGCTCATGGCATTGGAGCCTGTTTTCATGAAGCGATTTTTGCTTGGCATCGCCACGTTGGCCGGCCTCTTCCTCGCATCCTCCCAAGCCTGGTCGGCTGACAAATTGCTCAATGCTTCCTATGATGTCGGGCGCGAACTGTTTGCGCAGGTCAACAAGGCGTTCGTCGCCGGCCACCCCGGCGTCACCATCGATCAGTCGCATGCCGGAACCTCGGCACAAGCACGCGCCATCGCCGAAGGCCTCGGCGCCGACGTGGTCACGTTCAACCAGGTCATCGACATCGACTTCCTGGTCAAGAAGGGCCTCATCTCCGCCGACTGGCAGAAGGACTTTCCGGACAACGCCTCGCCTTTCTATTCGCTGCCCTCCTTCCTGGTGCGCGCCGGCAATCCGAAGCACATCAAGGATTGGAACGATCTCGTGCGCGACGACGTCCAGGTGATCTTCCCCAATCCGAAAACATCGGGCAATGCGCGCTACACCTATCTCGCGGCCACCGCCTACGCCAAGGAAGCCTTCAAGGGCGACGATGCCAAGGTGAAGGAGTTCGTGACAAAGCTGTTCAACAACGTGCCGGTGTTCGACAGCGGCGGGCGCGCCGCGACCACCACTTTCGTGCAGCGCGAAATCGGCGACGTACTCATCACCTTCGAGTCGGAAACGCGCGGCGTCCGCAAGGAGTATGGCGAGGACAAGTTCGAGCAGGTAACGCCTTCGGTCAGCCTGTTGGCGGAATTTCCGGTGGCGATCGTCGACACGGTTGCAGACGAGCATGGCACGCGCGATCTCGCCAAGACCTATCTCGACTTCCTCTATACACCGGAGGGCCAGGACATCGCCGCCCGCAACGGCCTGCGGGCCCGGGACGCGGCGGTCGCCGCCAAATATAAGGCTGAGTTTCCCGATGTCCGCCTGCTGACGGTGGAGGAGGTCTTCGGCGGCTGGGCCAAGGTCCAGGCCGAGCACTTTGCAGCGGGCGGCCTGCTCGACCAGACTTATGGCAGCCGCTGAGGCGATGTTCCAATTTTGACAGAAGCCGGCTTTGCCGGCTTCTTTGCTTTCGCGCTGCGAAAGGTGATTCTGGCACTTTCCAGGCGCATTCCGTCCAAAACGTTACAAAGAATCAACGCGTTTGTGCCTACCGTGAGAACGGACGGCTTGTTTTCGCGAACGGCTTCGCGTGATCAAACCGTCATGATTTGCACACAAACAGCCGCCAGACGCAGGTGGTTGGGGCTTCATGGGTTGACTCGGGGCATGCTTACCAAAAAAGGCAAATACGGCCTCAAGGCCCTCGTGCATCTGTCGGGCCTGCCGGTCGGCCAGCTCGCATTCGTCAACGACATTGCGGTCGCCAATAACATCCCCAAGAAATTCCTGGATGCCATCCTGGGCGAGTTGCGCAACGCCGGCTTCGTCCAGAGCCGCAAGGGCAAGGAAGGCGGTTACCGCCTTGCCCGGCCGGCTTCCGAGATCAAGATCGGCCATGTCGTGCGTGTCCTCGACGGGCCGCTGGCGCCGATCCCTTGCGCCAGCCGCACCCAATACCAGCGCTGCGAGGATTGCGACGAGGCGACCTGCCAGGTCCGGCACATGATGCTGGAGGTCCGGCAGGCGATCGCCGAGGTGCTGGACAACCGCAGCCTCGCGGCCATGCGCGACGCCGACAATGACGATTTCCCAGTCGAACTGACGTCGCAAATCTAGCGCGCGAGCAGGCTCAAGGCAGTCGCGACGGTGTCGGCGACCGGACGGGTGCCATCCAAGGCCATTGCCGCCTCGTCCGCCGCTGGCGCCTCGAGCGTGGCGAACTGGCTGTCGACCAGGCTTGCCGGCATGAAATGACCCTTGCGATTGCCGACGCGCTGTTTTGCTGTTGCCGGGTCGATCTCCAGGTAAACGAAAACGATATCCGGGCAAAAGCCGCGCAGGCGATCGCGGTAGCTGCGCTTCAGCGCCGAGCAGGCGGCGACCACACCTTGCCCGCTTGCGACCGACGCGGCCATCCGCTGGCCGATCGCGTCGAGCCAGCCTTCGCGCAGCGCGTCGGTGAGCGGCTGGCCGCTCGCCATGCGTGCGACGTTTTCGGGCGGATGCAGCCTGTCGCCTTCGATAAAGACGGCGCCCAATGCCGCTGCAAGCGCTTCGCCGACAACCGACTTGCCGCAACCGGCAACGCCCATCACCACGATGGCGGGTACCGTTCGAACAGTGCTCGCCGGCTTATATGCCACGTCTTTACCGGTCATGCAGGTCAGCGGCTTGCCGGCGCGCGGCCATAGAGCAGCAGCATGGCGACGATGACGACGCCGTAGATGATCTGCCGTCCCGCCTCCGGCATCTGCATGACAGAGAGAATTGACTGCAGAAGCGTGATCAGGATTACCCCGGCGACGGTGCCGAGATAGGAGCCGCGCCCGCCGAGGATCGAGGTGCCGCCGAGCACCACCGCGGCGATCGACGGCAGCAGATAGGCATCGCCCATCGACTGTGCCGCCTTGGAGGCATAGCCGGCCAACAGCACGCCGCCGAAGGCGGAGAGCCCGCCCGAAACCGCAAAGGCGATCATCACTACGCGCCTTGTATCGATGCCGGAAAGATAGGCTGCGCGCTCGCGATTGCCGATGCCATAGACGGTGCGGCCGAAGCCGGTGCGGGTCAGCACGAACACCATTGCGGCGCCGATCAGCGCCCAGATGAGGACGGCGTTGGGCACGGCAGGAACGGCAAAGCCGGTCGCCAGATAGCGCATCGCACCGGTCGCCGAATCCTGCGGCGAGAAACCGCCCGTGTAGACCACCATCAGCCCCTGCGCGACGGCGTTGGTGGCAAGCGTGATGATCATCGAGGGAATGCGCAGATAGGCGACGCCGATGCCGTTGACGATGCCGATCAGAACACCGCAGAAGATGCCGAACGGAATGGCAAGCGCCACGCCGACCGGGCCGTATGCGGCCGCGGCACAGGCCATCATCGCGCCGGCCGCCACCGACCAGGGCACCGACAGGTCGATCTGGCCGAGCAGGATGACCAGCATCATGCCGGTCGCGATGACGCCGAGAAACGACGCCACCTTGAGCTGCTGCAAAAGGTATTCAGGCGACAGGAAGCTGCGCGAATAGAGGCTGCCGAGGAACAGCAGCAGCACGATACAGGCGAACGCCGTCAGCACCGCCGGGTCGGCGCGGCGGAGGAATTTCGGCATGCGGCCGGCGAGACCACTCACAGTCGTTTCGCTCACAGGAACCACTCCAGCCGGTTGCGGACCCGAAACAGGGCGAAGGCGCCGAGGCTGACCGCGATCAGCAGAATGACGCCCTGGAACAGGGGCTGCCAGAGCGGATCGAAATCGAAGACGAACAGCAGGTCGCCGATGGTGCGGAAGGCAAGCGCGCCGAAGATCGCGCCGATGGCGCTGCCCTTGCCGCCGAACAGCGACACGCCGCCAAGCACGACCGCGGCAATCGAAAACAGCGTATAGGCGTTGCCGCTGGCATAGGCCGCATCACCGGTATAGGTGAAGAACGTCAGGAACAGCCCGCCGATCGCGGCAAGCAGACCGGCAAGCGCATAGGCGGCGAACTTTCCACGCCGGATCGGCACGCCGGACATGTAGGCCGCCATCTCCGAGGAGCCGGCCGCATAGGCGGCGCGGCCGAGCACCGACCGGCTGAACGGCACCCAGACGACAAGCACGACCGCCAGCAGCGCCACCAGGCTCGCCGGCACAATACCAAACAGGCGCCCGGTCAGCGCATCGGCGAGCCCTTCATTGACCGAGCCGCCCGGAAACGGCCGAAGCAGCAGCGCAATGCCGAAATAGACCGCACCGGTGGCGATAGTGGCGACGATCGGCTGCAGGCGTCCATAGATGACGATGGCGCCGTTGATTGCCCCGCACAGCAGCCCGGTGCCGAGCACGGCGATGACGCCGACGGCGGTCTCG
Organism: Mesorhizobium sp. M0898; assembly: GCF_040319695.1. Taxonomy (NCBI): domain Bacteria; kingdom Pseudomonadati; phylum Pseudomonadota; class Alphaproteobacteria; order Hyphomicrobiales; family Phyllobacteriaceae; genus Mesorhizobium; species Mesorhizobium sp. M0898. The sequence goes on from NZ_JAMYOE010000050.1 coordinate 7,267, forward strand.
ATGCCGGTGCCGACGACCAGCCACGACGCCAGGCAGTTGGTCAGGGTGAAGATCATCCCGACCGAGAGATCGATGCCGGCGGTGATCACCACCAGCGTTTGCGCCATGGCGACGAAGGCGAGCAGCACGCCCTTGTTCGAGGCCGTCTGCACGACGTTGGCGGTGAAGCCCGCCGGATGGTTCGAGGTGTAGATGACGAACATGACGACGAAGATGCCGAACGCCAGTAGCGTTCCGCGCTGTTCGGCAAGCCAGTAGCGCCAATCCTTCACGCGTCCGCTCCTTGCTTTGGCATCTCTTCGTGAATGTTGAGCGCGCTGGCGATCAGCGCCCGCTCGGTGATTTCGGCGCCGACCAGTTCGCGCTTGACCGCGCCGTCATAGAGCACCAGCACGCGGTCGCAGCAGCCGATCAGCTCGTCATAGTCGGTCGAATAGAAGAGGATCGCCGCACCCTGGTCGGCAAGCTTGCGCATCAACTGGTAAAGCTCCTGCTTGGTGCCGACATCGATGCCGCGCGTCGGATCGTTGAGCAGGATGATGCGCGGCTGCCGCATCAGCCATTTGGCGATGACGACCTTCTGCTGGTTGCCACCGGATAGCGCGCCGACCGGAATGTCGAGGCCGGCGGTCTTGATCGCCAGGAGACCCACCATATCGTCGATCAGCCGCTGCTCGGCGGCGCGATCGATGATGCCGGCCCTGGACAGCCGGTCGAGGGCAGCGAATGAGAGGTTTTCGCGCACCGTCATCGGCAGCATCAGCCCCTCGGTCTTGCGGTCCTCCGGGATCAGCGCCATGCCGATCCGGTCATCGCGCGCCGCGGCCGGGCTGGCGATCGCCACCGGCCTGCCGTCGATCAGGATCTGGCCCGACAGGCCACGCAGCACACCGAAGAAGGCGAGCAGCAATTCGCGCTGGCCTTGGCCGTCGAGGCCGCCAAGCCCGACCACCTCGCCCGCCCCGACCGATAGCGAGACATCGTGCAGCCGATCCGTCCAGGACAGGCTGCGCGCCTCCAGAACCGGCGTGGCTGCGGCAGCCGCCCGCGCGGGCTTGGGCGGAAAGATGTGGCTGTATTCGCGCCCGATCATCAGTTCGACGACCTCGTTGTCGCTTTTTGTACCGGCCGCGTAGCTGGCGACATTGCGGCCATTGCGGAACACCGTGCACTGGTCGGCCAACTCGGCGATCTCGTTCATGCGGTGCGATATATAGAGCAGCGCCAGCCCTTCCGAACGCAGCCGCTTCAACACGGCGAAAACTCTGGCGACGTCGGCCGCGGTCAGCGCCGAGGTCGCCTCGTCGAGGATCAGGATGCGTGGCTTGCGCGCCAGTGCCTTGGCGATCTCGACCATCTGCCTTCTTGAAAGGGGAAGATCCTTGACCAGCGCCAGCGGATGGATATCGGAAGCGCCGGCGCGAGCCAGGGCTTCTTCGGCGATGCGGCGCTGCGCCTTGCGGTCGATCATGCCGAAACGCTTCGGCGGATCGGAAATGACGATGTTGTCGGCAACGCTGAGTTCGGGGACGAGCGACAGTTCCTGGAAGATGCAGACGATGCCGGCCTGGTTGGCAGCGGCCGGCGAAGCGAAGGTAACTTCGCTTCCGTCCAGCATCATGCGGCCCTCGTCGGGCGCGACGACCCCCGCCATGACCTTGATCAGCGTCGATTTGCCGGCGCCGTTCTCGCCGAGAATGGCGTGGATGCTGCCTGGAGTGACCGACAGTTCGGCCTTCTCCAGCGCGCGCACGCCGCCATAGCGCTTGGATATGCCTTCCATGCGGAAGAGCGGAACCGCACCGTCCATCGGCCCTCCCCAGGCGCTTGGCAATCAGGATGTCGAGCGCCGACGCCGCGGGATCTCCCGCGGCGTCGGGCTGTCGGAGTTTACTGGTTTTCCTTGCTCTGGCCCATGATTTCCTGCGCCGTGAAATTGATGCCGCAGGTCGGGAAGGAATTGCCGACGAAGAAATTGTCGGATTGGTCGGGGAAGTAGTCCTGGCCTGCCTTGAAGTTCGGATCCTCGACGATCGCCAGCGGCAGCTTGACCGCTTGCGGCACGACCTGGCCTTCAAGTGCTGCAATCGCCGTCTTGATGGCAACCGCGACCTGCGCCGGGCCGGTGCCGGCCGACGAGCATTTCAGGCCGTCAGCGGCGAACTTGGCGCAGAATTTGCGGAAGCCGTTCTCCGTCTCGCCACCGAACGGCACGAACGGATGCTTGGCATCGATCATCGCCTGCACGATGCCGGTATCGCCGCCCTGTCCGGTAATGCCGTCGAAGGGGCCGTTGGTGGCAATGGCATCGGCCGTAGCCTTTTGCGCAACGCCGTCATCCCACTTGCCGACGACCTCGGTGACATCCCATTTCTTGCCGGAAGCGTCGAGAACCTCGTGGATGCCGTTATGGCGGTCGGTATCGACGGACGTGCCGGCTACGCCGCGCACTTCCAGCACCTTGCCGCCGTTCGGCACGTGCTTGACCAGCCAGTTGCCCCATAATTCGCCAAGGCCTTTCTGGTCGACATTGACATTGATGGCATCCTTGGTGTCGAGGATGTTGTCGAAGGCGACCAGCACCACGCCGGCTTCCTTGGCCCGCTTGATGACAGGACCGAATGCGGTCGGGTTCTGGGCGTTGACGACAATCGCGTCATAGCCGGAATCGATGAAATTGTTGATCGCCGAAATCTGCGCCGGCACGTCTTCGCCGGTCGAGACCACCTTGAATTCCTTGAGCTTGGCCGCGACGTCCGGCTGCGCTGCATAGGCCTTTGCCGTCTGCACCATCTGGATGCGCCATGTGTTGGCGATATAGCCGTTGGCCAGAGCGATGCGGTACGGGCCGTCTTTCTTGGGGAACTTGAAGAACTGCGTATCGGCCGACCAGGGCGCGAAGCAGTCAGGCTCGGCCGATGGCCCCTTGACGATTTCAGGATCGGCGATCGCCGACGAGCTCAGCATGACGAAAGCAGTGGCGGCAACGATACCGCCAACGAGTGACTTGATCATCGATATTCCTCCCAGTTGCAGTTTTGTTTGTTGTTACGCCGATGAATTTGCGCTTTTCCGGCCCGGCACCTCCCGCCGTACCCGTCGCGCGTTCAGGTGGCCGAATGCCGACCCGATCCCCTCCTTTGCTGCCCGGCTAGTCCCGCAAAAACTATCATATTATACATAATAAACAAGCATGAGCTGTCGCTTATGTATAATAAACAGCCCCATCCTCTGAGCGAAGTACTGCCCGGCGATAACTGGTAGCGCTACCATGACGTAGTGTAAAGCGCCATTGCGTTGAAGCGCGCTTCAGCGTGCCGTGCTTTCACGCCGCTTGAGTTCGAAGCCGAGGTCGCGACGACACCTGCGCCACCCGTCGATCCGTTGCATCCAAAACGGCGACAGCGTCTATGAAACGCATTACTGTTTCGTCGCTTTGCGCAGAACAACGCTGGATGTGGGGAGCCAATGATGGAAGGACATATTGATCCAAAACTGGAACACATGTACCGCCGTGGCTACTCAGCTGGCGTATTCGATGTACTGGCGAGCCTTGCGCTCCTTCTTTCCGATGAAGACCGCCAGATTGTGGAGAACTGGGCCAAGAACGACCTTGCCGTCTGGAGAACCATGCGCCTCAATGAAGCGGTTCGGCCTCCGGATTTTCCCATAGGAAGTCGCCCAGATGTTCATGGACCCTGGCCTGCGTAGGTGTCCGAGACCTACTCAGTTCCTCGAACACCTCCGGCGCATCGCGATGGTGCTCGAATACTACCGGATCGCCGGACCCTTTTTTCGAGCTTTCAGCGCGCCGTGCTTTCACGCCGCTTGAGTTCGAAGCCGAGGTCGACGACCCGCTGTTCCGGCCTGTTGCCTTCGATCGCCGCAAGCGCCATGGCGACCGCCCGCCGGCCGATCTCGTAGCGATACGTCCGAACGCTGGTGACCGACGGAAAAGCCACCTCCATCATGTCGAGATCGTTGAAGCCGACGATGCCGATCGTCTTCGGTACGGCGATCGAAGCGCGGTGGCATTCGAACAGCACCCCGAGTGCTATATCGTCATTGTTGCAGAACACGCCGTCGAGGCTCGGCACCTTGGCCAGCGCGTCGCGGAACAATTCGCGGCCGAGGGTGACGCTGGAGGGCACCGGCGTGGTGGTGGTAAGCCGCGCATCGAACAGGCCGGCCGCCTCCATCGCCGCGCGATAGCCGGCCAAGCGCCGCTGCGAACGCGGATCCATGCGCGCGCCGATGAAGCCTATCCGGCGATAGCCTGCCTCGATCAGATGTTCCGCAGCCGCCCTGCCGCCCTCGAAATGTGAGAAACCAACCATCATGTCGACCGGATCGGGCCCGGTCTCCATCACCTGCACCACCGGACAGCCCGCCGTTTCCAGCAGTTTTCGCGAGGCCGGCGTCTGGTCGATGCCGGCCACGATCAGCGCCGCCGGGCGTTGCGGGCCAAACACCTGCAGCAGCCGCTCTTCCTCGAGGCCGGAATAGTGGGTGTTGCCAAGCTGGATCCGGAAAGGGCCGTCCGACAGGCTGTCGTAGATGCCGCGCACCACTTCGGCAAAGACGTTGTTGGTAAGCGACGGCACCAGAACGCCAAAGACCTCGGCGCGCGCCGAAGCCAGCGCCCGCGCATTCGGGTCGGGCACATAGCCGAGCTCGTTCACGGCCGACTCGATCTGGCGGCGCAGATCTTCCGAGACACGCCCCGGCTCGCGCAGGGCGCGCGATACGGTAATGGCGCCGACGCCGGCCTTGCGGGCGACATCGGCGATGGTCGGGCGGCCGCCGCCGCGGCGCGTGCGCGGCTTGATCACCATACTGGTCCCGAGGCCGGGCAACCGCCCAGACGCGACCGTGAGACGATGTTCAGGGTCTTTGCCACTGCTGCCTTGCCAACCTGGCCCGTTGCCACACCTTGTCTGGCGTCGCGCAGCCTTCGGCTATTGTCAAGCGACGGCGGAGAGACTGTATCCGTACCGCTGTGCTTCAGGCCGCCACAGCAGCGCTGCGCCGGGCCTTCCACAGCAGCAGCACCATGGCCAAAATATTCAGAAGGTTCCAGGCAATGCCGTTGAGGAACGCGGCGGCATAGGAGCCGGTCAGATCGTAAATCCAGCCCGACATCCAGCCGCCGATCGCCATGCCGAAGATGGTCGCCATCATGACGATGCCGACGCGCTGGCCAGCCTCCTTGGCTGGCATATATTCGCGCACGATGATCGCATAACAGGGCACGATGCCGCCCTGCGACAGGCCGAAGACCAGCGAGACGACATAGAGCGAGGCAAGCCCGTCGAACGGGATATAGAACAACAGCGACAGGCATTGCAGCATCGAACCGATCAGCAGGGTTTTCACGCCGCCGATGCGATCGGCAAGGAAGCCCGAGCCTAGCCGGCTGACGACGCCCGCCGCCAGCATGATCGACAGCATATCGGCGCCATGCGCCACGCCGTAGCCGAGATCCATGCAATAGGCGACGATATGGACTTGCGGCATCGACATCGCCACGCAGCAGCCGAGCCCGGCCACGATGAGCAGCGCCTGCAAGGCCGCCGGCGACAGGGAGATCGGCTGGACCACGCGGCTGCCCGGCGATCCCGGAGCCGCCTGGGGCGGTGCGCCGCGCCGGAGCAGCAGGATCAAGGGCACCATGGTGACCAGGCAGACGGCGCCGATCGCGGCATAGGTGAAGCGCCAGCCTTGCGCCTGCATGACATAGGGCATCGCCGTCGGCCAGATCGCTCCGGCGAGATAGTTGCCTGATGCGGCAGCAGTCACCGCGACGCCGCGGCGCCGGTTGAACCAGTGCGAGATGTCGGCGATCAGCGGCCCGAAGATCGCCGACGAGCCAACGCCGATCAACAGGCCCTGGACGAGGGTGAACTGCAGGATCGAACTGGTCAGCGACGCCAGCAGGAAGCCGGCGCCAAGTGTAATCGCGGCAATCAGCGCCGGGATCCAATACCCCATGCGGTCGATGGCGCGGCCGAACAGCACATTACCGGCGGCAAAGCCGACCATGGTCGCGGTGTAGGGCATCGAGGCAGCGGCGCGGTCGACGCCGAATTCTGCCTGCACGGCAGGCAGCACCACGACCACCGCCCACATGCCGACCCCGCCGATCGTTGCCAGCAGCATCGAGATGCCCAGCCGTATCCAGGCATAGGCACTGTCGATGCCGGAACTTCCTGCCTGGCTTGAGACGATTGGGGTCAAGAGCGTTTCCTGTCCGCAGTTCTTGAATCGGCGGTTCTGACCACTATCGGCGCATTCGCATCGCCGAGCAGCGCCACGACAGGCAAATCCGTGGCTCCAGGGATTCGGGCCGAAGTGGAACAGGGGTGCGCCATAAGGCGTTTTCCGGCAACGACCTAGTGGAAGGAGTTTGCCATGACCGCGCAACGGAAATGGTCCGCCGACGTCACCGAGCACAGCGACGCGCTGGACCTCGAGGAACACATCTTCGAATCCCACGATCCCAAGAAGATCGCCGCCTCTTTGAAGCGATCGGCCGAGCACAGCGACCGACGCAAGGCAGGGCCGTTTCAATCCGCCATGTCGATGCTGAATTTCTACATCAACCGCGCCGGCAAGAACCTGCCGGCGGCGCAGAAGAAAGTGCTGGAGGACGCCAAAGACGAGCTGCGCGCCCTTTTTGGCCGCCCAAAGGAAGATTAGGGTCGGTCTCCATTAATTGGTTCTGCCAAATTCGGCTGAACTGGACCTAGTGACAGGGCCTCTTTGTCGCCAGTCTGCAGGCTCGGCTTGTATTCCCAAGCCCGCAAAAGCCTGGCGTCATGACGGTCACGATCGGCATCAATCCCATCACCTGGAGCAATGACGACGTTCCGGCGCTTGGCGGGGATACGTCCTTGGAGACCTGCCTGTCGGAAACGGCGCTGGCCGGCTACCGCGGCACCGAACTCGGCGGCAAATTTCCGCGCCAGGCTGAAGTGCTTGGGCCGCTCCTGTCTTCCTATGGCCTGGAACTCGTCTCCGGCTGGTATGATGGCCGCATTCTCGACCGCACGGTCGACGAGGAATTCGCGGCGATCACCCCACATCTTCAGCTGTTGCGCGACCTTGGCGCCAGGATCGTCGTCTACGCCGACACCTCGCGCGGTCGCCATGACGGCATTTTCGCACCGATCTCCGAGCGTCCGCGCCTCGCCGACAGGGACTGGCCGTCCTATGGCGAGAAACTGACCGCCCTCGCCGACCGCATGGCCGCATTCGGGGTCGGCATGGCCTTCCACCACCACATGGGCACCATCGTCGAGACGGACGATGAAGTCGACAGGCTGATGGCGGCGACGGGCCGAAGCGTCGGCCTTTTGTTCGATACCGGCCACTGCCTGTTTTCGGGCGGCGACCCGCAATCGCTGCTGCAACGGCATCTCGACCGTATCGTGCATTTCCATTGCAAGGATGTTCGCAGGGCGATGCTGAAACGGGCACGCCGCGAGGACATGAGCTTCATGGCGGCGGTAATGGACGGCATTTTTACCGTGCCCGGCGACGGCTCGGTCGATTTCCTGTCATTGCTGAAGCCCCTCGCCGCGCGCGGCTATGAAGGTTGGCTCGTTGTCGAGGCCGAGCAGGATCCGGCCAAGGCGCATCCGCTGACCTATGCCAGCAAGGGCTATTTCTCGCTGCTCGCCACCGCCCGCGAGGCCGGCTTCGAAGTGGCGACGCGGCAGGCAAACTGACCGGCCCGCATTTGCGAGCCGGGGGACACGATGAGCGCGCGCCGCGATGGGGTTAGCGACGCGAAAGCGCCCGGCGATCCGCGCCGCCTTGCTCCCTGCGCGGCGCGGATCGCAGAATCCCGGCTCTGGATTGCAAACCCCGACTTTCAAGCTTGAGGCCGACCGGAAGCCGTGCCTTGATGCAACCGAGGAGGAGCGATATGGCTTTCGAAGCTGCGCTTGGCATGGAACGGCTTTGCACCATCCGCGAGATTGCCGAGAAGGCGGAACTTGGCGCCGCCACCGTGCATCGCGCGCTGAAGAACAGCCGCGAGATCCGTCCCGAAACCAGGCGGCTGGTGCTCGACACCGTCTGCCGGCTCAACGAGGAAAAGATCGCCCGCGCCGCCCGGTTCGTCGGGGGATAGTGCCTTGCCCGACCACATGCGCCTTTCCCTCGACATCATGTCGGTCGACCGCGCTTCGGAAGAACCGATGCATCGTCAGATCTACGGCGCCTTGCGACGCTTCATTCTTGACGGCCAGATCCCGCAGAACACGCTGCTGCCGTCGACGCGCTCGCTGGCCGAAGATCTGAAGGTCGGGCGCAACACGGTCATCGCCGCCTATGACCAGCTCCTTGCCGAAGGTTTTATCGAGGCGCGTGCCGGATCGGGCACCTGGGTGGCGCCGATCCAGCAGAACCGCCCCTTGGCATCCCTGCGCGCCGGACTGGCAGCGCCGCAAAAGCTGTCGCGGCGCGGTCAGACCATCGTCAACGGCCCGCAACCGCCGCGTAATGCCGGCGTCATCAATTTCCATCCCGGCGTGCCTGAAACGGCATCGTTTCCGTTCACCATCTGGTCAAGCCTTCTGGTGCGCAATGCACGCAGCCGCGACGATAGTCTGCTTGGTTATCTCTCCTTTGCCGGTCACCCCGGCCTGCGCCAGGCCATTGCCTCGACCATCGGCCTGTCGCGCGGCATCAGTTGCACCGCCGACCAGGTGATCATCGTCACCGGTGCGCAGGCAGCGCTCGATCTGGTCTCGCGCGTGCTGATGGACGAAGGCGACCATGTCTGGATGGAAGAGCCCGGCTATCTCGGCGCCAAAAGCGCCTTTCTCGCCAGCGGCGCCAAGCTGGCACCGTTGAAGGTCGACCGGCGCGGCTGGCATCTTGCCGATCCGGAGCTGCCGCCGCCGCGGCTAATCTATGTGACGCCATCCTGCCAATGGCCGTTCGGCACCATCATGCGCATCGAGGAGCGGCTGCAACTGCTCGACATCGCCGAACGCAACGGCGCCTGGATCGTCGAGGATGACTATGACGGCGAATACCGGTTCCGCGGCCGGCCGGTGCCGGCGCTGCGCGGGCTCGACCATGCCGACCGCGTCGTCTATATCGGCAGCTTCGGCAAGACGCTGATTCCGGCGCTGCGCATCGGTTATCTGATCGTGCCGCGCGAATTGTCGGTTCCGTTCGACCGGGCGGTGAGCATCACCGGCCAGTTCGCGCCGCTGATCCTGCAGGCAACGGTCAACGACTTCATCATGCAGGGCTATTTCGCCACGCACCTCAAGCGCATGCGCCGGCTCTACGCGCGCCGGCAGGCGAACTTCGTCAAGCTGTGCCAGGAGCATCTGGCCGAATGGCTGATCGTCACGGAAAACGATTCCGGCATGCAGCTGCTGGCGAGCTTCGTCAGGCCCTATAAGGACAGCGACGTGGTCGCCGCCGCCCTCAAGGAGGGGCTCGACGTTCAGGGCATCTCCATCAACTATCATTCCACTGAGCCCGAGCACGGCCTGCTGCTCGGCTATGCGGCGATGGACGAACGCCAGATCCTGCGCGCCGTTCTGGCGTTGCGCGCCGCGTTCCTAAGATTGGATAGAAGCTAGAGCCAGGCTCTCCATCTCGTTCACCGCGGGGTTGAGTCGGTCGCCCGCAGTGATTAGGAATATGGGGCGTCGGTCCTTGTTTTCGGCGTTCGCGCAAAGCGCGCTTCCCAAGGCCGAACCTCCCCGAAAACCAGAAGCATGCCCACCGCCGGTATTGGCGGGCAACGCATTCATCTGAACCATGAGGATTGCCATGAGAACCGCATCCTGTGCCTGCGGGCAACTGAGGATCTCCTGTAACGGAGAGCCGCAGCTGGTCGCACAGTGCCACTGCCTCGACTGCCAGAAACGGACCGGCAGCACATACGGCGTCGCCGCCTTCTTTGCGCGCGACAAGGTAGAAGCCGAAGGCGACGCCAGTACCTACAGGCGATCAGCTCGGAGCGGCCACCATGTCACTTTCCATTTCTGCCCGGGCTGCGGCTCGAGCGTCTTCTGGGAGCCCGAGCGAAAGCCTGAATGGATCGCCGTCGCGGTCGGCTGCTTCGCCGATCCCGCCTTTCCGGCCCCGGCGCATGTTGGGTGGGAAGACCGGCGTCATCCCTGGGTTTCCGGTTAGCGACGCCAACCCGCCAGCGCAGCGCTTTACCTTACTGGTTGATCTCGGGTTCAACGAGCTTCGCCAGATTTCGCAGCGACTCCTGCCAGCCGAGATAGCAGGCCTCAACCGGGATGGCGTCTGGGATACCTGCCTGCGTGATATTCACTTCGGTGCCGACCGACACTTTCTTCAATGTCACGGTCACCTCGATCTCGCCGGCCAGGTTGGGGTCGTCGAACCGGTCGGTGTAACGCAGTCGCTCATTGGGCACGAGCTCGACATATTCGCCGCCGAACGAGTGGCTGTCGCCGGTGGTGAAGTTGCGGAAGGACATTTTGAACGCACCGCCGACTTTCGCCTCGAAGTGATGAACCGTGCAGGTGAAGCCGTTCGGCGGAAGCCATTTCGCAAGTGCATCCGCTTCAAGGAACGCGCGGTAGACTTTCTCCGAGCTGGTTGTCAGAACGCGGTGCAGCCGTACGGTGCCGGGCATATCGTTAATCCTCCGTGTTGGTGATCGATGCCCCCTAGGACGAGCGGAGCCCGGCCTATCCGACACGGGCCTGCGGATTTTTTGGCGGCCGGTTATGCCGGCCGGAATCCTCGGCCGGCCACCGGGCAAGGAACTCGACCGCAGGGTAGCAAACCGCGCCGGATCTGGTCTAGTTCACACTGTCGAACTTCTGCAGATCAACCGGTGCCGCCTTGCGCAATTCGATATCATCGAGCGAAGCATTCTCCAGCGCCACCCGCGCCGCCGCGTCGATGTTGTGGATCATGTCCTGAATGTCGGTATCGCTGTGCGCCGGGTTCATGGCGACCATCACGGTGCGGTTGAGGATGTCGAGAGAGCGCTTGCCGAGGTCGTCGGAATAATCCAGCCGCAGGCCCTGGTTCTCGGGCAGTGCGTAAGGATTGAGCGCCGGATGATGCGCGCCTTCATGCATCAGCACCTGGTCCCACTGGGTGAAATTGTGACGGCCGGTCTTGCCGGCAACGACGCTCGGAATGGTCTTCGAAAAAGTCTGCGCCGCCTGCTCGCTCGGCAGCAGGTACATCACCTGTGCGGCACAATCGTCGTCCGCGCTGTTCATCGGCGACGGCGTCAGCCCAAGATTGCTAAGGTGGCGGGTACCGGCCAGCACCGTCTTCTTCTCGACCCGCATCGCCTCGATGATGCCGTCCAGCCGGTCGAGTTGGACGTTGAGCATCGCCCCCATCAGTTCGGAAGCACGCGCGCCGATGCCGGCGAAGGGTTTTGATGCTGTCGCTTCTGCCCTGCCAGTAGAAATGGCAAGGGTCGATGGCGCAGCGCGCCCGCTCCGCCACTTTCGGGTCGCTGGTGGCGATACCGCCGCCCTCGCCCGAGGTCATGTTCTTGAAGTAGTTGAAGGAATAGGCGCCGGCATGGCCGATCGAGCCGAGCTTGCGGCCCTCATAGCCGCCGCCGATGCCTTGGCAGACATCCTCCAGCACCAGCAAGCCGCGCTTGGCAGCAATGTCCATGATCGCATTCATGTTGCAGGCCGCGCCCCACATATGCACCGGGATGACCGCCCTGGTGCGCGGCCCGATGGCATCGCGCAGGGCGATGGGATCGATGGTCAGGCTCTCGTCGATGTCGACGATGACGGGAATGGCCCCGACCGACAGCACCGCGGTCGCTGTCGCCATATAGGTGTGCGCCGGCACCAGCACTTCGTCCCCCGGGCCGATGCCGAGGCCGATCAGGCCGGCGGCGAGCCCATAGGTGCCGCTGGCGGCCAGCGCGAAATGCTCGACGCCAAGATGCTGCGCATAGCGGGCCTCAAAGCGGTCGCATTCGCTGTCCTTGCCGTAACGAAACAGCGCGCCCGAGCGGATCACCCTGGCAATGGCTTCGATTTCCTCTTCGCCGGCGGTGTACATGACAGGCCTCCAGTCACTTGATAATGTGGGTCACTTGATAATGTGGTCGCTTGATGGTGTGGACAGCTGTAGGCTTGTCGGCACGGTTTGAAAGAACCACTCCGCCGCTATTCGACCAAGCCATCTGCGCCCGGAAGACGGTTCCTATGACTGGTTTTGAACCGTGATTGGGGAAATCGGCAGCTAAGTGTCTCAGCCGGCAGGCAAATCGTACCCATCCGAATTCGCCAAAGTGGCCCTGTCGGAAAGGCAGGTTTCGGCGTTCCATTCCGGCCAGTTGGGCAAACGGTTGGTTCCATGAAATACGGGACACACTTTGGAAGACCCTGGAAACCGGCGTGCCGGCGGAAAGGCGGCCGTTCGTGAACGCCGCCGGCTCCAGCAAACGGATCGTACTCCACGAGGACGATGTCGGCATGTGCCACGGCGCCAACAGCGCCTTCCTCGAATTGAGCGGGCTGGGTGTCTGCAGTTCCGGCGCGGTGATGGTGCCGTGCCCGTGGTTCCTCGAAATGGCCGAAAGCGCCGCCGCCAACCCTGGCCTCGACCTCGGCGTCCACCTTACGCTGAACAGCGAGAAGCAGCACTACAAATGGCGGCCGTTGACCGCGCCGTCGCGGGCGGCCGGCTTGACCGACGAGTTCGGCTTCTTGTGGCCGGATGTGGCGACCACGCGCCGCAAGGCGGTGCCGCAGGCGGTCGAGGCCGAGCTTCGCGCCCAGATCGACACCGCCTATCGCGCCGGCATCGACGTCACCCATCTCGACGCGCATATGGGAGCGGCATTGTCGCCGGAATTCTGCAACATCTACATCAAGCTCGGGCTCGAATATCAACTGCCCGTGCTGCTGACCAAGACGCTGTCCGCCTATTCCCCCAACGACAATCTGGTCGGCGTCACCGAGGAGGCGTTCCAGCGCGGCGTGGCGCTGGCCCGTGCCGGCGGCTTTGCCATTTTCGACGCCGCCATCCAGACGACCTAGGGCCGGCCGCGTTCCAGGCCGATCGAGCCGGCTTACAAAGCGCTCATCGACGGTGTGCGCGACGGCCTGACCTTCTTTTGCCTGCATTGCAACGCGCCCGGTGAACTCGAGCTGATCGAGCCGCGCTCCGCCTACATCCGCACCGAAGAGTACGAACTGTTCCGCGACCAGGGCTTTCGCGACTGGCTCGCCGCACAGCCGATCGACGTCATCGGCATGAAGCCGTTGCGCGAGGAGCTTCGCGTAGCGCTCTCGGCCGGGCGATTATCAACAACAGCCCGCGGCAACACCACGGGCGAGCAGCGATTGGCGTCGGCAAAGGCCCGCAAAGCGGCCACCCGATCCGCGACGTGAGCCGATCGTCGCGGCCGGAAAACGGCGCCAGAGGGATTGGAACTGCAACGACAAATGGGAGAATAAGATGAAAACTCTTCTGAAAGTGGCATTGGGCGCCTTCGTTTCGGCGGGCCTGATGACAGGTATTGCGCATGCCGCGGGCCTCAAGGATCCGAAGGACGTCCGCATCACCTTCGTGGTGCATGGGTCGGCGTCCGATCCCTATTGGTCGGTGGTCAAGCGCGGCGTCGATGACGCGGCCGCCCTTACCGGCGCCAAGGTCGAATATTACGCACCGCAGGTCTTCGACGTGGTCGAGCAGGCCCGGCTTCTCGACGCCGCTATCGCCACCAAGCCGGACGGTATCGCCGTCTCCATCGCCGACGCCAATGCGCTCGGCAAATCGGTCAAATCCGGGCTTGCCGCCAATATTCCCATGGTGGTTCTGGATTCCGGCGAAAAGGAAGGCGCCGAGCTCGGCACGACGCTCTATGTCGGCACCGTTTCCGAATATGATTCCGGCAAGAAGGCCGGCGAGCGGCTGGCCAAGGAAGGCACGCTCAAGGTCGTCTGCATCAACCACGAGGTCGGCAATGTCAGCCTCGACCAGCGCTGCCAGGGCCTCAATGACGGGCTGAAGCCCTCCGGCGGCGGCACCGAGGTTCTGGCCGTGGCGCCCGATCCCGCAGACATCCAGCGCCGCACGGAAGCCTATCTGTCGGCGCATCCCGACACGCAGGCCGTCTTTGCGCTCGGCGCCACCGCCGCCAACCCGCTGATCCCGATGTTCCGCGACAAGGAACTGTTCGGCAAGCTCAAGCTCTACACATTCGACATCAGCCCGGAGGTCCTCGATTCGGTCGTGGCCGGCGAAATGGGCTTCGGCATGGATGCCCAGCAATATCTGATGGGCTATCTGCCGGTGATCTATCTGGTCGAGCAGGCGACGCACGGCTTCTGGCCGCAGAACAACGCCTATACCGGACCGCTGTTCATCGACTCGCCGGAAAAAGCCAAGGCGATCCTGGCGCTCGCCAAAGAGGGCATCCGCTAGGCAAGCGCTCCGACGGAACGGGAGAATGCGCCAAGCGCTCTCCCGTTCCTTCGAAGATTGCGATTTGAGCGATTGGAGAGCCTAATGGCGGTCGTGGAAGACAAGGCTATATCTCCGGGCGAACTGAAGGCGACCGACCGCTTCGGCATGACGTCGAAGCGGGCCGCCGGCGCCGACGAGCGGCTGGCCAGCACCGGCAAGCTGACCCAGTGGCTGCGCCGGCCGGAAGCCGGTGCCGCCGGTGGGCTGCTTGCGACGATCATCATCTTTGCGCTGCTGCCGGGCGCGGCAAACCTCTATTCGCTGCAGGGATCGATGACCTTCCTGACGCTGTCGGCGGAGCTCGGCATCGTCGCCACCGCGGCAGCACTCCTCATCATCGCCGGCGAGTTCGATCTTTCGGTCGGCTCCATGGTCGGCTTTGCCGGTGTCGTCATCGGGCTGACGGTGAAGTACTGGGGCCTGCCGCTATGGGGCGGCATCGCCTGTGCCTTCGCCGTTGCCATCCTCACCGGCTATCTCAACGGCCTGATCGTGGTGAAGACGCGCCTGCCCTCCTTCATCGTCACGCTCGCCACCCTCTATATCCTGCGCGGATTGTCGATCGGCATCACCCGCGCCGTCACCGGCCGCACCCAGATCCCCTACATCCTCGAAGGCGCACCGGATCCGGCGACGGCCGGCATTTTCAACGGCCATCTGCTCACCGGCCTGTTCCACTGGATGGGCGCGCAAGGCTGGATCGCCACCCGCAGCGACGGCATACCGTTCGTCGCCGGCATTCCGATGTCGATCGTCTGGTGGCTCGGCCTGACGGCGCTGGCCGGCTACGTGCTCACCCAGACGAAATACGGCAACTGGATCTTCGCCACCGGCGGCGACCTGATCGCAGCCCGCAACGTCGGCGTGCCGGTCGATCGCGTCAAGATCAGCCTGTTCGTCTACACCGCCTGCGCGGCGACGCTGCTTGCCACCATCCAGGTGATGGAGGCGGGCTCCGCCGACACCACGCGCGGCCTGCTCAAGGAATTCGAGGCGATCATCGCCGCCGTCATCGGCGGCGTGCTGCTCACCGGCGGCTACGGCACCGTCTATGGCGTGCTGTTCGGCGCGCTGATCTTCGGGCTGGTGCAGATGGGCATCTTCTACACTGGCATCGACACCGACTGGTTCAAGGTCTTCCTCGGCATCGTCATCCTGATGGCCGTGCTGGTCAACAACTACATCAGGCTGAAGGCGCTCGGCCGCGGAGGTGGCAAATGACCGAGCCGGCCCAAATGACCGAACCGGCCCAAATGACCGAACCAGCAATGGAACTGCGCGGCGTCAGCGTCAATTTCGGCTCGGTGCGCGCGCTCCAGGACATCGACATCAAGGTCTATCCGGGCGAGGTCCACTGCCTGCTCGGCGACAACGGCGCCGGCAAGTCGACGCTGATCAAGGTTTTGTCCGGCGTCTATCGGCCGAGCAAGGGCGAAATCCTGGTCGACGGCAAGCCGGTCACCTTCCGCAGCCCGCGCGACGCGCAGGAGCTCGGTGTGGCAACGGTGTTCCAGGACCTCGGCATGATCTCGCTGATGTCGATCACCCGTAACTTCTTCCTCGGCCGCGAGCCAACCAAAAGCAGCCTGCCCTTCTCGCGCATCGACAAAGAGCGCGCCAACACCATCGCCAGGCAGGCGATGGCCGATATCGGCATCGACGTGCGCGATCCGACGCAGGCCGTCGGCACGCTGTCGGGCGGCGAGCGCCAGTCGGTGGCGATCGCCCGCGCCGTGCATTTTGGCGCGCGCGTGCTGATTCTCGACGAGCCGACGTCCGCACTCGGCGTCCACCAGGCGGCGATGGTGCTGAAGTTCATCATCGAAGCACGCATGCGGGGTTTGGCCGTGATCTTCATCAGCCACAACATCCACCATGCCTATCCGGTCGGCGACACCTTCACGCTGCTCAACCGCGGCCGCAATCGCGGCACCTACGCCAAGTCCGAGATTTCGCGCGACGAGGTCATCTCGATCATGTCGGGCGGCGAGGATCTGAAAGCGGTCGAGGCGGAGATTGCCGGCCTGCTCGCCCAGATCGGCAACCGGCCGCCTGCGGCGCCTTGAGCTGACAATCGGACATTGCGGGGAATGATCCAATGAGCAGGATACGCGTCGGGGTCGTCGGCGCCGGCATGATCTCGCAGGTCGAGCACATCCCCAATCTGCTGCGCCTCGGTGAATTGTTCGAGCTGGTCGGCGTCGCCGATCCCTCCAGGATTTCGCGGCAGTTCGTCACCGACACCCATGGCATTGCCAATTTCGAAACGATCGACCAGCTCTTCGACCAGCGCCTCGACGCGGTGGTGATCGGCTCGCCGGACCCGCTGCATCACGAACAGGTGCTGGCGGCGCTGGCGGTTGGCCTGCATGTCTTTTGCGAAAAGCCGCTCTGCTATTCGCTGGCGGAAATCCTGGAGATCGTTGCCGCGCGCGATGCCGCCAGGAAAATCGTTCAGGTCGGCTATATGAAGCGCTTCGATCCGAATTACCGGCTGGCGCTCGCTTCGCTGCCTGGAACATCGAGCAGGCTGCGCGCGGTCTCGGTGGAGGTAAACGATCCCGACGCCTGGCCGTTCATCGCCCATCAGCCCTACAGGCGCGGTACCGATATCCCAAAAGACATGGTCGCCACTGTCGCCGCCAAGCAGAAGCGCCAGGTCGAAGAGGCCGTCGGCGTGCATCTGACCGATCTCGCTTTCCGTGGATTTACCGGCGCTTACAGCTCGGCCTTGATTCACGATGTCAATGCCGTCCATGGCCTGCTCGATGCGCTCGGCGTGCCGGACGGCGAGGTCGTCGGCGCGCAGATCTTTGCCAATGGCGACGGCGGCCACGGCGCCGTCAGGCTGCTGGACGGGCAGGCACTGTGGACCATGACGCATCTCACCGTGCCCAAGCTCGCCGACTACAAGGAGCGGATCACGCTGTTCTTCGACGATGCCAGCCTCGAGCTCGAATTCCCCTCGCCCTGGCTCAACCATCATCCGACCCGGCTGACGGTGACGACCTCGGACGGTCACACGCTGTCGAAGAAAGATTTGCGGGCCGGTTACGCCGAAGCCTTCGTCGAGGAGATGCGTGGCTTCTGGGCGGCGATCGTCAATGGCGATGCCGTCGTCAACCCGCCCGAACACGCCGCCCGCGACCAGGCGCTGCTGATCGGGCTGACCCGGCGGCATCTGGCCTCATAAGATCGTCGGCTTTCAGATCTTGGCGGCGCGCAGTTCATCACGCATGCCGCGCATGCCGATCACTTCGATGTCGAACTCGCTGATCCACGCCTTGACGCGCGCCGTCTTGAACAACGCGTATTCCTCGGTCCGCAGATGGGCATCCGGAGGATTGATCGCCTCGAAATCGCCTACCGTGTTGAAATGCAGCGACAGGAAACTCAACCCCTCCGGGATTCTGGCAAACATCGCGTGGTAGGCCGTCTGCGCATCCGTCTTGCGCGCCCAAGGCGTTTCCAGAACGATGTCGAACACCGGTTCGCCTGCCGCTTGCGCCTTTACGATTTCGGCATCGTAGCGGGCAATGTCCAGCTCACCGGCATAGCTCGCCGGGTTGTAGCCCGACAGGTCCTTCACCAGCAGCGCCGGCAGCCGGTATTCCCGGCCGAGCTTGCGATAGATGGCGATGAATTCCGGCATCTGCGCCGTGCCCATGTGAGCGTCGAGATGGGTGATGTCGATGCCGGCAGCGATGGCGCATTCGATCTGCGCACGCAGTTCCGCTTCCACCGCATCGGGATGGGCTTTGCGCGCCTGCGGTACGGTCGGCCAGAAATAGCCGAACTCGTCAGTCATCGCAGCCGATTTGGGCGGGTTGGTCAGCGGACGCCAGCGATACGGCTTCTGCTCGCTGGTCAGCGTCAAGTGCACGCCGAGGTCGAAATCGGGATTGGCGACGGCGATCTGAGCGGCTTCCGGGAACCACGGGCATGGCGCCATCACCGAACCGGAACTGCATGTGCCGAACTTCGACAGTTCGAAAAACGCGACATTTGCGCCATGGCTCATGCCGACGTCGTCCTCGTGGATGACGACACGCTTCCTTGCGGTCTTTACGGTCATTTCCTGCTCCTGAACTGCTGCATTGTCATCTCACCCGACACGGGCAACGAGGTCGGTCAATTCGTCGAGCTCGATCTCGTCACGCCGGAACCGGCCCGCCACGCGCCCCTGCGCCAGAACCACCAGATCGTCGGCCACCGAGAGCGCGTGACGGAAATTGTGGGTGATCAGGATGACCGCCTGGCCCTGCTCGCGTGCCCTGAGAATGTGCTCGAGCACCCGGCCTGCCTGACGCACGGCCAGAGCCGACGTAGGCTCATCCAGCACAAGCAGCGACGATCCGAAGAACATGGCTCTTGCGATTGCCAGGGACTGGCGTTCGCCGCCGGAGATGTTGACGCCGCGTTCGTCCAGGCCGCGTTCCCAGCGCACCCCGAGCTGATGCAGCGCCGAGCGCGCCATGTCGTCGGCGCGTTTCATGTCGAGCCATTTGAACGGTCCGAAACCTTTCAGCGGTTCGCGGCCGAGCACGACATTGCGTGTGACCGACAGCAATTCGCAGACGGCAAGGTCCTGGAACACCGTGGCAATGCCGCGTTCGCGCGCCTGAGCCGGGTTGGCGAAAGCCACCTTCTCGCCGTTGAAGCGCAATTCTCCCCTGTCCGGCGGAAAGACGCCGGACAGGATCTTGATCAAGGTCGATTTGCCGGCGCCGTTGTCGCCGAGCAGCGCCAGGATGCGTCCGGCATAGGCGCTTAGCGACACGTCGACCAGCGCGGTGGTGGCGCCGAACCCTTTCGACAGGTTGACAGCCTCGATCACCGGCACCGCGCCGGCAGCGACCGGCTCGACCGGAGGGCGGCGAAGGGTCAGGTCGTCGGAGCCGCTGCCGGCCGGCAGCCGGGCCCCGCGCTGGGCATCCAGGCCAGACGGCTCGCTCATCGCGTCTTCTCCTTCGCCGCCGTTGCGGCGTTGCCGGCAATCGCCGCGTCGGCAGCACTGCTGTCGCGCTTGAAGCCGCCCATCGGCCTGGATTTGGCGATGCGGCGCGCCACCGAGGTATTGAGGATGACCGCGCCGACGACAATGATGCCGGTGAGCGTGCGGAAGAAATGGCCGGGAGCGCCTGCCAGCACCAGGCCGACCTGGATCATGCCGAAGGTGACGGCTCCGAGAATGGTGCCGATGACGCTGCCGTAGCCGCCGGCCAGCAGCGTCCCGCCGATAACGGTAACGGCTACCGCCTGCAGTTCGATGCCCTCGCCGCGCAATGCGTCGACGGAGGAAAAGCGGGCAACCTGGATGACGCCGGCGATGGCTGCCAGCGCGGATGTGATCATGAACAGGATGACGGTGACGCGGTCCACCGGTACGCCGAGATTGCGCGCCGCCTGTTCGTTCTGGCCACGTGCCTGGATCCAGTTGCCGAACCTGGTGCGCGCCAGCAGGAAGGTGCCTGCCAGCCCGATTGCCAGGAACCACAGCATCGACATACGAAAGCCGGCAAGCAGCGGACCCGCCATTATGGCCTTGAATCCAGGCGGAATGGCGACCGTCATCGGAAAGCCGCCGGTCAGCGCGATCAGTATGCCGCGCCAGATCAGCATGGTGCCGAGCGTCACGACGAAGGAATGGATGCGGAACCTGACCACGATCATGCCGTTGGCCCAGCCAAGCGCGGCTCCGACGGCCACCGCGACCGGCGCGGCGACGATCGGTGGCAGGCCGAAGTCGCGCATCAGCACCACGCAGACGAACGAGGTGAGTCCGAGCACCGCGCCCACCGACAAGTCGAAGTGACCGCCGATCATCAGCAGCGTGACGCCGACGCTGACGATACCGAGTTCGGCCGCGACGGCCATGATGCTGATGTAGGACAGCCTGGTGGGGAAAAGCTGCGGGCTGAGCGCGGTGAAGACCAGGAACAGGATGACGACGGCCGCGATCGACGTCGCCTCCGGCCGCAGCATCAGCCGTCTCAGCGCCTCGCCGGCGACCACACGGGAGGAAGGCTTGTTGGCCGCATTCGGCCCGGGCTGTTCGTTCATGCCGTCACCCCGATACAAGAGTGGCCACGAAGATGGCGAACGGGCGGCTTGGCCGCCCGTCCTGGACGCGTGCTAGGTTTTTGCTGTCGTCCAAAAACCACTGATGGACTTTTGGGCGGCGTGCATCAGCGATAGCCCTCCTTCACCAATGCCGAGACGCGCTCCACATTGTCCTTGTCGACGACCGTCGGACCGGTCAGGAAGTAGTTACCTTCGATCAGGCCGTATTTCAGGTAGTGGGTCAGGAGCAGCACAGGCATGTAGCCGCGCCAGAACTGCTGCTGGTCGATGGTGAACGCCTGCCGGCCATCCTTTATCGCATCGAGCGATTGCGCGACGATGTCGTAGCCGGTGAGCACCAGGTCGTCCCGGCCGCTATCTGCCTTGGCGGAGAGGAAACCATCGATCACGTCGCATGTGCTCGTGGCTGCGGCCGTATCGGGGTGCACGCGCAGGTAATTTGACAGCGCTTCCGCCTGCTGGCCCGGATCCATGGTCAGTTCGAGGAAGTCGGCCTCGATGCCGGCCTTCTTGAGCTCATCGATCTGCGACGTCGCCCTGAGCTGGCAGCTCGCGTCGCCCGGCTGTTGATTGGCGACCACGACGCGGCCCTTGACGCCCATCGAGACCAGTCGCTGCGCCGTCAACTTGCCCGCCGCCGCTTCATCAGATCCGGTGCGGAACAGGAAGAAATCGTTGGGATCGCGCACTTGCGAGCCGGACGGCGGCGCGGCGGCGCTGCCGAAGGCAATGCCGGCTTCCTTGGCGCGCGCGGCGACATCGGCATAGGACGAATCCTCGGCGAAGGCGCAGATGGCGATGCCGTTGGCCTGGGCGGCGATCGCCTCCTCGATCTTCTGCACCTGGTTTGGAATGGTAAGCTGATCCGGGAAAATATAGGTGACCTTCACGCCGAGGTTTTTGCCGGCCTCCTCGGCGCCGCGTGCCAGATAGCCATGAAAGCCCGTCGGTGCGGCACAGCCGACAAAATAGATCGAGATATCCTTGTCCTGCGCCATGGCCGCCGCGCCGAAGACCGGCAGCAAGGCCACCGCCGAAATGGCGACAACCCGGCTGACGTGGAAGCCAATTTTCGATAGCCCATTTTTCATGCTCATGCCGATTTCCCCTATGCTTGTTGTTAAGGTCGACCCAAGCGACTTGCGCATCTGGAAGCTAATCGGCAGCCGGTTCGTCAAACAGACCCATTTCGTATCGATTGACGGGAACCATTCGTGCCGAAACCTCGCCGGCAAACATTGGTCAAGCGCGCACCATCGGCGGCCGCACCGACACAATCCGACTGTTTGAATGTGTGGCGGCCGTTACCTGGACTTGATGACGCTGTCGGTATTGGCCAGCAGCTTGCGCACCGCATTGCGCGCCGCGTCCGGCCGCTGCAGGCGGATGCTCTTCTCGATTGCCTCATGCAGCCTCTGCGCATGCTGCAAATCGTCGAGTTCCCGCGTGGTATAAGCAAACAGATGATCGAATGCCGATTCGATCAGCACGCCGAGCGGCACCAGCAGATCGTTGCCCGAGGCGCGCAGGATGGCGAGGTGAAACCGCGTGTCGGCGCGCGTCCGCTCCTGCAGGTTGGTCGCCTCGCCCATCTCGCGGCAGGCCTGGCTGATCTCGGCCATCTGCTCGTCGGTGCGCCGCATCGCGGCAAAAGCGCTTGCCTCCGGCTCGATGATGTGGCGGAATTCCTGCACGGTTCTGAGGAACACCTCGCGGTCCGGCGAGGTCGCGTACCAGGCCAGCACGTCGCGATCGAGCAGGTTCCAGCGTTCCTTCGGCTCGACCCAGCTGCCGATTTTGGGACGTGACGACAGCAGGCTCTTCGCCATCAGCATTTTTATGGCCTCGCGCACCGCCGAGCGGCTGACGTCGAAGGTCTCGGACCATTTGGCCTCATTGGGCAGGATGGTTCCCGGCGGATAATCGCCGCGCACGATCCTCAGCCCGATTTCGTTGGCGAGCGAGGCATGCACGCTCGAGCCCGGCATGCGCGCCGCATCGGCCCGGCGGATACCGCTCGTGCGTTCGGCGAACGCCTCGGCCGCTGTCTTTCCCTTATTCGGCTTCGCGTCCTGCATGGCTCCACAAAGTCCGGATTTGGAGGCGTGTCAAGGAGATGAAATCGACGGCAATATCTCAGCTTGATTTTCCGCCTTCGTCCCCTCGCCGACACCGCGCTTTGCCAAGCGTTCACGCCGGGGAGGCACGAACGGCTTCTCTTTGTCCCGGCTGAATTCCTCGATCAGGAAATCAAGGAAGACGCGGATTTTCGGGGCAAGATGCTGCCGTGCCGGATAGACCGCGTAGAGCGTGGTTTCGACCTTGTCCCAGTCATCCAGAGCCGATTGCAGCCGGCCTGCTTTCAGGTCGCTCTCGACATAGGGATAAGGGATCAGGCTGACGCCGAAGCCGGCACGCAGCGCATCGCGCACGGCAAGGCTCGACGAGACCGTATATCGTCCGTCGATGGCGATCCGCTCGACGCGGCCGTCCTTGCGGAATTCCCATATGTCCGCATGCCCCGAGAGGCTGAACCGGATGCAATTGGCCGCCTTCAAATCGGCAGGCGTTTTGGGCCGGCCATGCTCCTCAAAGTAGGACGGAGCTGCGCAAAGCACGTGCGGCATGACCGCAAGCTTTCTGGCGACCAGGCTGGAATCCTCGAGATTGTCGCTGCCGCGAATGGCAAGGTCAAATCCCTCCCGCACGATATCGACGCGCCTGTCGTCAAGGTGCAGATCGAGCTTCAAATCGGGATAGCGCGATAGAAACGCGGGGATGGCAGCCGAAAGCCGCGTCAACGTGACAGTCATCGGCGCGCTGACCCGCAACGTGCCGCTCGGCGCCGTCTTGATCGGGCCGAGCACCTGGTCGGCCCTGGCCAGCGCATCGAGCCCCTGCGTGACATGCTCCAGGTAGATCCTGCCCTCTTCGGTCAGCGCCATGCGCCGCGTTGTCCGGTTGATGAGCCGCACCCCCAGATGCGCCTCCAGCTCGGCGATGTTCTTGCTGATAGCGGGAGGCGAGAGACCGAGCCGCCGTCCGGCTTCGGCAAAGCTGTTCAGTTCCGCCACCTGGCGGAAAACCTGCAACGCCGTCAGGCGATCCATCGCACCATTCTCTTCCAGTAAATAATGTCTTCCAATTGTTGCATATTATCGCTTCTTGGTAAATTCTCTATCTGCTTCCCGAACGACTTTCTCAGTTTCGGAATGACATGATGACCAACCCCGCAATTTTCCTTATCGAGCGCCGCATGTCGGCCAATCGGTTCGATGCCTCGCACGAATTGACGGATGCCGAGATCGAGGAACTGGCACGTCTCGCAACGCGCGCGCCAAGCGCCTACAACCTTCAGAATTGGCGGTTCATCGCGGTGCGGACGCCGGAAGCAAAGGCACGATTGCGCAGCCTCGCCCATGGCCAGGCCAAGGTGCAGGACGCCGCCGTCACCTTCATAATCTGCGGCGTACTGCCCGACCACGCTGCCCTCAATGCCAGGCTGCGTCCTTTCGTCGAAGCCGGCTTCATGCCGGTGGATATGGCTTCGGGCTGGCGGGAGGGCGGCCGCGCCCAATATGCCGATCCTCTAGCGGCCCGCGACGAAGCGGTGCGCTCGGCAACGCTTGGCGCCGCAACGCTGATTTTCGCGGCCGAAGCGCTGGGGCTCGTCTCCGGTCCGATGGCAGGCTTCGATGCCGAAGGCGTGGCCCGCGAGTTTGGCCTTGCGCGCAATGAAATGCCGGTGATGCTCATCGCGGTCGGCCGCGCCGCGCCCGGCAACTGGCCGCAAAAGCCGCGCCGCCCTCTTGCCGAAGTTCTGGAAATCTTATGAAGACGCACCGTTCCGATCTGCTGCTTACAGCCATCGCACCCGCGATATGGGGCAGCACCTATATCGTCACCACGCAGTTCCTGCCGAACTTCTCGCCGATGACGGTCGCAATGCTGCGAGCCCTGCCCGCCGGATTGCTGCTGCTGGCGATCGTTCGGCAACTGCCGATGGGCATCTGGTGGCTGCGCAGTTTCGTCCTCGGAGCCCTCAACATCTCGATCTTCCTGAGCATGTTGTTTGTCGCCGCCTACCGGCTTCCGGGCGGGGTCGCGGCGACCGTGCTGTCGGTCCAGCCATTGATTGTGATTTTCCTCGCTGCTGCCCTGCTTGCCAGCCCTGTCCGCCGGTTGGCGATCCTCGCCGCCCTTGTCGGGATCGCCGGTGTTGCATTGCTGGTGCTGACCCCGAACGCGACGCTCGATGCGGTCGGCGTTGCCGCCGGCCTCGCCGGGGCGGCCTCAATGGCCTTCGGAAGCGTGTTGAGCCGCAAGTGGCAGCCGCCAGCATCGCTGCTCGCCTTTACGGCATGGCAACTGACCGCCGGTGGTCTCCTTCTCGTTCCGGTGGTCCTGCTTTTCGAACCACCCATCCCGTTCCCGACCGCGGCCAACCTGCTTGGACTGGTGTGGCTCGGCCTGATCGGTGCGGCGCTGACTTATGTCCTCTGGTTCCGGGGCATTGCGCGACTCGAATCTTCGGTGGTGTCATCGCTGCTTTTCCTCAGCCCGGTGACCGCCGTGCTGCTTGGATGGGTATTCCTGGATCAGACACTGACCTTGCCTCAAATCGCCGGCGTCGTTTTCGTCATCGGCAGCATCTGGCTGGCTCAACGGCCTAGTCGCAACGAGGCTTGAGCCCGGTGGTAGTGGGTCAGTCGTCTAATCGCGGACCGAAATGCAAGCCCAAATTTGTATTGAGGTGTCGTTTGCCGGGAGCACGGTCGTCTTCGCGGTCG